>CAZCAD010000124.1:0-8230 GCA_964496525.1 uncultured Flavobacteriales bacterium
AAAACGGCAAGCCCATAAGCAAAATAAATTCGATCAAATGTTTTTTTGACTTCTGTGGTTGTATTAAATGTAAATCGATAACCGACATGAATTCTCGGTGCGATCCAGGGCAAAACAAAAAACTTGACATCCATCCCGGTGTTCATGGCAGAATATGGATTTTTAAAATATTCGGCAAAATCTCCGGAATCATTTAAATACAATCCTCGAATTTCTCCGTACGAAAACATTAAGGGAACAGATATGTCCCAGCGTGGCGATTTGTAAATAGCTCTTTGATAAAACAGGGCAATCGCATTGATTCGAAACTTGACGATAACCGGTTCGGCAATATCTGATTCTGTGACTTCAATATCATCGTAAAGCGTCTTCTTTTTTAAATAATAATATCCAATCCCAAAGCGATGAACACCTTTGAAAGTTACTCCTATTCGATAGCCATTGATTTTAATTGGATTTCCTGAATACCAGGATCGCCGTGCGTCAAATCCGAACATGGGTTTCCATTCGGCCTTACCAAGTCGTTGGGGAAACCAATAGCGAAGACTATCTCCATTCTCATCTTGAGAGTAGATAAAAAGTGGGAACAAAAGGAGAAGAGTACAGGCTATTTTTGCACTAAACTTCACTCCAATTCCAGATTAAAATCATCGGTTAACAGCAACCGACCTTCTTTAGATTCATCATCGACTTCACCGGCAGCCTGCATTTGAAACCCCTTCAATTTGGATGTTTTTCCTTTTAACAGCAGATCAAGATGATTCTTTTCACTCAGTTTTTTACCCAGGATTTCGAAGGGCAAAATGAAATCGCAACCTCCTTTGTAAGCACTGCAACCATAAGCCGTTTTCCCCTTCAAAAGCTTGCCATCACCACATTTGGGGCATCCCATTCCGACAACCGTTTGTTTTCCTGCCTTTGCCGCCTGCCTACTATCAGGCAGGACAGGCGGGTCTGCTGTCTGCTTTGCTTCATCAATCAAAGTCACTTTTCCATCACTGGATTTAACACGATTAGTGATGTCCACTACCATTTGAATAAGCTCTTTTTTGAATGTCGCTACATCGTATTCTCCTTTTTCAATGAGCCTGAGTTTATATTCCCACTGTCCGGTTAATTCGGCGGATTTGAGTTGGTCAGATTGAATGGTATTGATCAAACTTACACCGGTAACTGTAGCGTGCAGGTTCTTCCCTGCCTTTGCCGCCTGCCTGCCGTCAGGCAGGCCAGGCAGGTTTTTCTTCTCAATATACCTGCGTCGAAAGAGCGTTTCTATAATATTGGCACGCGTTGAGGGGCGTCCGATTCCATTCTCTTTCATCGCTTCTCGCAGATCTTCATCCTCCACATTTTTACCGGCGGTTTCCATTGCTCTGAGCAAAGTCGCCTCTGTAAAATACTTCGGTGGTCGGGTCTCTTTCTCCTGTATTTCTGCCTTGTGTGGACCTTTTTCTCCTTCTTCAAATGTCGGCATTAGGCTCTCATCTTTCTCCTCTTTTTTGCCTTTACCATCCACAGGCATCGTTTTGGATTCGTCCTCAACTGAGGTCACTGACATTGTCGAAGTGGGTTCTTCGTAAATCGTACGCCACCCCGGTTCAAGGATTTGTTTTCCCCTTGCTTTGAATTCGATTTCTTCTGCTTTTCCGACTACCGTCGTGTTCGACACCAAACAATCGGGATAGAAAACGGAAATGAATCGTAGCGTCACCAAACGATAAATTTTTTGCTCCTCAGGATTGATTCCGGATGGAGCAACACCGGTGGGAATGATGGCATGATGATCAGTCACTTTTTTGTCATTAAAAACCTTCTTGGATTTTCTGAATGGCTCATCCATCAAAGGTGCTGTCAACTTTGAAAAATGTTTTAATCCGGCCATTATTTTTGGCACTTTGGGATAAATATCTTCGGACAAAAATGTAGTATCCACTCTCGGATAAGTCACCAATTTTTTCTCGTATAATACCTGAATTAATTTTAGCGTATTGTCGGCCGAAAAGCTAAATTTATTGTTTGCCTCTACCTGAAGTGAAGTTAAATCAAACAAGCGAGGGGGCTGTTCTTTACCCTCTTTTTGTTCGTAGGAAACGATTTCAAATTCTTTGTCTTTGACAGCCTCTAAAAGCTCATCGGCCTTTTCTTTTTCATCGATTCGTCCTTCGCTTGCTGAAAACGTCACCTCTCGATAATTGGTCTTCAACTCCCAGTATTTTTGAGATTTAAAACGCTCAATTGTAAGCTGTCGCTCGACGATCATTGCCAATGTAGGTGTTTGCACACGACCGATTGAAAGCACTTGTTTATTCTTGCCGTACTTCAAGGTATAAAGTCGAGTTGCGTTCATTCCCAAAAGCCAATCTCCGACTGCTCTTGCGCTTCCTGCGGCATAGAGATTCGTAAAATCATCTCCGTCTCTCAGCTTCTCAAATCCTTCCTTTATCGCCTCTTCTGTTAAAGAAGAAATCCACAATCGTTTTACCGGTTTTTGATTGTTTGCCTTCAATAAAACCCACCGCTGAATCAATTCTCCCTCTTGACCCGCATCCCCGCAGTTAATGACCTCATCGCATCGCGCCACCAAACTCTCTATCGTTCGAAACTGTTTTTGAACGCCCTGGTCCTCCATTACCTTAATGCTGAACTTCGAAGGTATCATGGGTAGGGTAGCAAGGTTCCACCATTTCCACAGAGACGTATAATCATGTGGCTCTTTCAGGGTGCAGAGATGCCCAAAGGTCCAGGAAACCCAATAGCCATTGCCCTCGAAGTAGCCATCCTTTTTCATATTGGCTCCTAAGATTGTTGCAATTTCTTTAGCGACACTGGGTTTTTCAGCGATACATAGCTTCATCTTTTCTTCTTGTAATGAAATACCTCAAATGAATAGGCGTTGGTCTCATCAGCCTTGTGTGAAAATACAAAATCCTTTGACCACTCAGACTCATCAAAATCCGGAAAAAAAGTGTCGGCCTCGAAGCTCTCTTTCACCTCCGTAATAAACATTTCTTCAACGACTCCAAGACGGAGACAATACTTGTAAATTTCTCCGCCACCTATGATAAAAACATCTCGATCTTCTTTATTATCAAAATACTCCAGAGCCACTTCAACAGAAGGGAAAACAAGACAATCCGGCACGTCAAAATCTTCATTTCGCGTAACTACCCCATTTACTCTGCCTGGTAAGGGACGAAACTTCAGCGGAATGGAATCCCAATTTTTTCGGCCCATTAAAACAATGTTTCCGCGAGTCGTTTCTGTAAAAAACCGCATGTCCCGAGGCAGCCTCCAGATAAGTCCGTTGTCCTTACCAATTTCATTATTTAATCCTTTCGCGACAATCAATTTGGTCATAAAATCTTATACTGAAACTTCTCCTTTAATATGAGGATGATATTGATAATTTTGCAGTTCAAAATCTTCAAAAGTGAAATCAAAAATCGATTTTACATCCGGATTGATCTTCATTGTTGGGAGGGGTTTTGGTTCCCGACTTAATTGCAAATCTGCCTGTTCAAGGTGGTTATTGTATAAATGAACGTCGCCAAAACTATGCACAAAGTCACCGGCTTCGAGCTCACAAACCTGGGCGACCATCATGGTAAATAACGCATACGAACCAATATTAAACGGCACGCCTAAAAAGACATCCGCGCTGCGCTGATACAGTTGGCACGACAACTTACCGTTTGCTACCCAGAATTGAAAAAACGCATGACAGGGCGGAAGGGCCGCTTTGCCATTTGCCACATTTTCAGAAAAAGAAACTGAAGTGTCCGGCATCACCGATGGATTCCATGCAGAAACTAAAATCCTGCGATTATTCGGATTATTTTTAATCTGGTCAATAACCATTTGAATCTGATCGATTCCTTCACCGTTCCAATCTCGCCACTGCGAACCATAGACCGGGCCGAGATCCCCATCTGCCCAGGCATCCCAAATTTTAACACCGTTTTTTTGCAAATACGCAATGTTCGTTTCACCTTTAATGAACCACAGAAGCTCATGTATTATTGACTTAAGGTGCAACTTTTTCGTTGTCACCATTGGAAATCCTTCCGACAAATCAAAGCGCATTTGATGTCCGAATATGCTCAAAGTTCCTGTGCCAGTGCGATCTCCTTTTTGAACGCCCTTTGTTTTTATCAGCTCTACTAAGTCCAGGTATTGCCTCATTGGAATGTTTGTTGTATAGGTTTTGAGTGCCGGAGTTATTTCCGTCTCTCCACCGAGTGTAAAGTTACGTCTTTTGGGCTTCTGCATGACTTGAGAGATATTGAACATTTTAACAATGAAATGCATTTTATTAACAAAAAATTTGCGAAAGGAAATTATGAGCCTTAATTTTAAGACCCGCAAACTAAGAAGACTATGAAGAAAAGGACTATTACTCTCCCTGTTTCTCGGAATTTCCATCGCTAACTCAGGCGAACCACCAAAAATTAACTTTTCAGGCGAACTACCCAAGGCCGTCTTTGGTGAATATGCCGGAGAAATGGAATCCTATTCCATTATTAAAGATGATGTTGAAATGGAAATTGAGAAACACACGGTTTCCCTCATGATTGACTCAGAAGAAATATCCTACATGAGTGGAAAGATCAAAATGAAAGGAACATACGAAGCGATCAAAAAAGAGAAAAATGAATACCTTATAAAAGCCAGTTTCTCAAATGGGAAAAGTGTTTTTTACGAGATGGAATTCATGCTGAACAAAAAGAATAAAACGATACTTGTTACAGGCAAAAATGGTCAGCCCAATGTTCAGTTGGACAAGCTTGAAGGCTAGTGTCATATCAAGTGTTAAATGACATAACACTGGCGCGGTAATTAGTCCTTGTAATTATAATTCTCAAGCCGTTCTTCGATTTCGCCAATATGTTTTATCTTTTTTTCCTGACGAAGTCTAATAGCCGAATCAGTGAAGAAAGTATGTTGATTCAGAAAGCTCAATTGGATCTCATCCCACTCCCGATCACTATCCAGTTTTCCATGTTCTCGGAGTTCTCTGCGCAATAAACTGGCGATATCGTGAAAGTCGTCGCGACCCAAATAATCCAGATCGGCGTCACACATAATTTCTTGTAGGTGGGTCGTTGGACTCTGAGGAATTTCAGTGGATTTAATGATTGCATCAATCATATCAATTTGTTCTTGGGTATAGCCATATTTAGGCAAAATTTCTCTTGCCAGGCGCATCCCCACCTCTTCATTGTTTTCATATTGCTCTACAAAGCCGGCATCATGATAAGTAGCTGCGGATTTTAAAAGGAATAAATCCTCATCCGTAATCCCCTCCATTATGGCTAAGCGCTCAACGGCCTGAGTTACATCAATGGTGTGATTAATGCTATGATAAAGCAGTTTTGGTGAAAGCCGACTCTCCAATATTTTCATAATGTGGCGCTCAGCTTTCATGTAGTTAATGGCAGAATAGAGGTGGAGATCCACAATTTTCCAGAACTTTTTATTCGGGATTTTTCCTTCACCCTCTTCAGATAATTCAGGCTTAATTCCTTTGACATAAAACATGTCCAACATTCCTTTATGTTTGGTCTGAATTTTCCCTCGATAAGTGCATTCGAAATAAGGCGCAATGTATTCGTAGGTATTACCCGATACGTTCACTGTTCCGGGCTGACCATGCATCTCCATTCGTTGTGCCTGATTTACCGTCGCTCCCCAAATATCATAAGCAAATCGCTTTAACCCGATTACTCCGGCAATCACTTCCCCGGTATTAATTCCGATTCGAATTTTCCAGTTTTCCCGCCCGGCGTCCTTGTCTATTTTCTCTCGATCGATCATGTAATTCTTGATCTCTAAAGCAGCAAGTGTCACCTCAATAGCATTCGATTTATTTCTAATAGGAACTCCACCGGCACACATATAGGAGTCACCGATTGTCTTGATTTTTTCAAGATCGTACTTCTCAATAATCTCATCAAATTCTGAGAAATATCCATCAAGCTGCTGAACCAGTTCTTGCGGTTTCATGTCCTCAGCAATTTTTGAAAAACCAACAAAATCAGTAAATAATACAGACACATTTCTGTAGTATCTTGCCTTGGATCGGCCCTTGTTTTTCAGCTCCTCGGCAGTTCCCTCCGGAAGGATATTTAGAAGCAGTTGCTCTACCTTCTCTTTCTCCTTTTCGAGCAGTTCTTTCTGGTGCTCAATTTTTCCTTTTTGGATCTCAACTCGCTTATGTTGATCTTGGATTTTTTTGCTTTGCTCCGTGATTTGACGAGTCCGTTTTACGACTTCAATCTCCAGACGAACTTTTTGGCGCCTGATCTTATCCACCCTTCCCCGATAGACAATCAAACTGATAGCAGTTGCCATTAAAATCACCAGTATCCTAAACCACCAGGTTAACCAAAATGGAGGACTGATATTGATAATAACTATAGCCGGTTTTTCGGACCAAATTCCGTCTGCACTTTGAGTGAATATCTCAAATCGATAGACACCATGCGGAAGGTTCATATAGTCCTTTTTATTGTCGTTCTCCAGGTAGGTAAAATTCTCTTCATGCCCGCCAAGCATTAGTTTAAATCGATTCTTCTCCGGATTAGAAAAGCTGGTGGCAAAAAACTCGAATGACAAATCATTTTGGTCGTAGTTTAAATCGATGTTTACAGAGTCGTAGATGTTCGTTAACAATACTTCGCGATTACCGGTTTCATTGGCCGTTAACACTACTTCCGAGATAATAACATGCGGAACACTGGGGTTGATATTGATCTCTTTAGGATCAAAAATATTATAGCCGTTTATTCCACCGAAATAAAGACGCCCGGTCTTAGACTTCATATAGGCGTTTGTGTTAAACTCATTGCTTTGCAGGCCGTCCTTTGAACCATAGGTGGTAAATCGCTCTGTTTTAGGATTAAACTTCGAAATTCCTTTGTTGGTGCTGGCCCAGATGTTTCCGTCATTATCCTCTACAAGTCCATAAACGACATTGTTGGAAAGTCCTTCTATTTCTGTATAATTGACGGTTCTTTTTGAACGAAGATTCAAGCGTTTAATCCCCTCGCCATAAGTAGCCAGCCAAAGGTTATTCTTTTCGGTTTGCAGTATGCATGTGATATGGCTGTTCGATTCAGTGTGATTAATAATTGGAATGTGCCTGAAGTAGAAACTGCCATCCACTTTTTCAATGATATTATAAAGCCCCTGATTGGACGTGACGACCCAAATCTTACCACTTAAATCGCGATAAATATTCTTTACTGAACCTTCTCCCAAACCCTGACTGCCACTTGAGGCTTCATAAAATTGATATTCAAGCGTTTTTTTGTTGATGATGGACAGTCCAGAATTTGACCCAATCCAGAGCCTGTCTTTATCGGCAGGTTCAATCTGATAAACCGTGATTTTTCGTTCAATATCCTTATCCAGAAACTTGACTTTTTGAAAGCTGTAATCCTGCTTGTAGAGGTCTCTAATGGTCAGGATAAAAAGCCCGTCTTCGTAACCGAGCCAAATTTTTTGTGGACTTTCAACATGAATATTTATCAAATATCTTTGTTCAGATCGATTCCGGAAAATGTGATGAAATCGTTTTCTCCGACTTTCATAGATTGTCAAGTCCTTTTGGGTGCCTACATAGATGTTTCCGAGGCTGTCCTCATCAAACGACCAAACTGTATAATCAATCAGACCTTTTTTTGGATCGTTATTTAGCGACACTGTGGTAAAACCTTGTTTGTACTTATCAAACTTGCAAATGCCTTTTTCAGTACCCAGCCAGATGACACCGTTTTTATCCTCATAAATGCTATTTATTTCGTTATCGCTAATGCTGGACGGATCGTAAGGATTTTTTTTATACTGATAAATACTTTCACGGCCATTTTCGTCGGTTTGCAGCAAGATTAACCCATGCCCTGTTGTACCCACCCAGGTATTCAAACTGTCTTCGATATAAGCGCAATTGATATTGTTAACTCTTAGAAAAGGATGTGAGGAAAGAACCTGTAATTTATTATTTTCATCTACCTGGTAAATACCACTTTCGCTGGACACAATCAGGCGACCGTTTGACTCAATAAATTGGTTGATTCCTGAAATATTGAAAATGTCGTTGTAATCGATTTGCCTGAAAGTGTTATAAGGTGGTTGGGCATGATAGACCTGTCCTGTTTTGGTTCCGATCCACAACTCCTGTTTTTTGCTGATATGTATAATGGAACAATAGAAAGTAATGAGATCAATA
>CAZCAD010000125.1:0-219 GCA_964496525.1 uncultured Flavobacteriales bacterium
TTCTTTCATGAATCGCACGATAAATTATGAGTTTAAAGAAAGGGTGATGTTGTTGGGAATGACTGATTTTGAAGAGCTATTCGATTGCACAAATTTCCGCATTCGAGATGTTTATGGAAATTACAGTCTCGAAGCCTATTCAAATGATTCTGATCGACTTATATTAGTCGCCGAGAAAAAATGAATTTGTATTTGCAAATAGCGGTTTTATTTGCCTCC
>CAZCAD010000125.1:280-6076 GCA_964496525.1 uncultured Flavobacteriales bacterium
GGATTTTTACTGACGATTATTTTTGTACATATCCTACCGGAGTCTTATGAAGATTTAGGATATCAGACGGGCTTTTACATTCTTATTGGTTTTCTATTGCAACTTGTCCTGGAATATTTTTCAAAAGGGGCAGAACACGGGCATACGCATGTACACGATCTTCACTTATCAAGGGGTTTTCCGCTTTTATTCCTCTTAAGTTTATCGCTGCATGCATTTATAGAATCAGTCCCCTTGAATCATGGAGGACATGAACATGTTGACCACTTGTTTTGGGGTGTATTTCTGCATAAAATCCCGGTTGCTGTTGCACTCGCAACCATTTTTAAAGCTGCCGGTTACAGTAGCTCAAAAGTGTGGATGTATCTCTGTTTATTTGGATTGATGGCACCTTTAGGATTATTTTTCGGAGAATTGATACAAGATCAAGCCGGATTGTTTACCAATAAACTTCTGGCTGTTGCGATTGGGATGTTGCTTCACATTTCCACAACCATTATCTTCGAATCAAGTGAAGGACATAAACTAAATCTCTACAAGTTAATTGCAATTTTGGTAGGCTTTGGTGCCGGGGCTCTACTGGCTTAGGATCTCCTAAACTTGTGCTTGCCATGGTAGGGACTGTTTTTTATTATCCGACATATAGATGTAAAATCAAACCTTTTGTGTAGTTTTGCGTTATCTTATTTAGAATCTATAAAAAGAAATTATGAAAAAGACATTATTCATGTTATCAGCAGCATTTCTTATGCTAGCGACCCCTTCTTGTAAAAAGGGAGAAAATGACCCTTTTATAAGCTTTTCTTCAAGAAAAGCGAGAGTTGCCGGAGATTGGCAATTAACGGGCTTGGAATTCGAAGGTGTTAATACTGAACCCGATGGTGATAAACAAACAACTACAAGGTCTTTAGTAGATGGAGTTATTACCCAAACCTACTCTGATTTCGATGCAGGTAGTGGGACTACAACGACTACGATCACGAAAACCACTATTAATACGGCTACCTATACAATGGCTAAAGATGGGACTTGGTCACAAGTTTACAACACCACGTCAGTTACGTCTTCATCAGGTGGTGGATTTACAACTACTTCAACCACTATCTATACAAGTACCTCTTCAGGAAATTGGAGCTTTATTGGTAAGGCTAAAGGTGAGTATAAGAGTAGAGAACGTGTTATGATGAATACAATAACAACGACTTATGCGTGGCAAACTACAACGGTCATATCTGATGATGCAGGTGTCTTGGCTGATGTGGTTTCAGAAGGAGATCACAATGAATACGTGGATAATTACTCAAGTGGACAAGTTCAGGAAACCTGGGATGTCGACCAGCTAAAAAACAAGGAAATGATTATCATTAACACAAACCTTTTCGGTGGTTCCTGGACAACAACGCCGGCCGGCGCAGGTGTCATTACTTCAGGAGCTGATGATGATTATACTTCTACAGAGACGATTACTTTGACTACGGTAAAGTAAATTCAAGAGAATAAATTTTGAAGACCTATCCGTCAGCTGACGGATGGGTTTTTTTGTGTTCAAAAGTGAGGTAGACTGTGGATAACTTTCCAGATTCCTGCGGTTAATTTCTTTATCTTTAAAACCAGAAAAGACTAAGGATTAATGTACCTCATTTTTGATACCGAGACCACGGGGCTTCCAAAGAATTGGAATGCTCCTCACACGGATGTAGATAACTGGCCACGTTGTGTACAGATAGCTTGGCAGGTACATGACAAGAATGGAAAACTGGTCGATCACAAAAACTATTTAATTAGAGCTGATGGCTTCAATATTCCCTTTGAATCCGAACAGATACATGGAATTTCAACACTCCTTTCGATGGAGAAGGGAAGGCCGATTGCGGATGTACTATCAGAATTCAATGAAGCCCTGACAAAAGCAGATTTTGTTGTTGGTCAAAATGTAGGATTTGATAATAATGTTGTTGGATGTGAATTTCACCGACTGAAGATAGAAACCGATCTGTTCGAAAAACCGATTCTGGATACCTGTACCGAAAGAACCGCAAATCTATGTCAACTTCCCGGAGGCCGGGGAGGTAAGTTCAAGTTACCGACCTTAACCGAACTGCATACATTTCTGTTTGATCAAACTTTTGAAGAAGCCCACAACGCATCGGCCGATGTCGAAGCAACCGCGCGTTGTTTTCTGGAGCTTCTGCGCATAGGAAATTTTAAAGCGAAAGAGCTTCTTTCAACTGAAGAATATTTACACGACTTTAATGAACTCCATCCTGAGAAAATTCCAGTGCTTGGCCTTGAGCATGAAAACTTAAAGGCACTTAGTAAGGAGTTGAAGGAAAAACATTCCGTAAAAGATCAGGGTGCTGATGCCGTCCAACTGGAGGACAATCTTAGTAGATTAGAAAATGTACCCTTTACTCATTTGCATAACCATTCGCAATTTTCAATTTTACAAAGCACCATTCGAATTCGAAATCTTGTTCAGAGAGCCGGCGATTTTGGATGTCCGGCTGTCGCCTTGACCGATTCTGGAAATATGATGGCCGCATTTCACTTTGTAAGTGATGTTGCGAAATACAATAAAGGAGTTGAAATTGAACGAGGATTGGCTAAGGATAAAGGCGAACCTTTCGACAAAATGCCCATAAAGGCAATCGTCGGTTGTGAGTTTAATATTTGTAATGACCACCTGAACAAAAGCGAAAAGGACAATGGGAGCAGGGTGGTTCTGATAGCGAAGAATAAATCCGGCTATTTAAATCTTGCTAAAATGTCCTCCATTGCTTTTACGAAAGGGTTTTATTACGTTCCCAGAATTGATAAAGGTATTGTCGAAAAATATGCCAGGGATGTTATATGTTTAAGCGGAAACTTGACCGGAGAACTGTCCAATCTTATATTAAATGTCGGAGAAAAACAGGCTGAGTCGGCACTTTTATGGTGGAAGGAAATTTTCCAAAACGACTTTTATATCGAGTTGATTCGGCACGGACTTGATGAAGAAGACACGGTAAATCAGACCCTACTTTCATTAGGAAAGAAGCATGAAGTTAAATTCGTAGCAACGAACGATACTTACTATTTGAATAAAGAAGATTCAAACGCTCATGACATTTTACTCTGTGTGAAAGACGGTGAGTTGAAATCGACGCCGATCGGCTTTGGCAGGGGATTCCGATTCGGAATGAAAAATAATGAATACTATTTCAAATCTCAGGACGAGATGAAAAAATTGTTTTCTGATCTCCCGGATGCGATTGAAAACACCAACGAAATAGTTGAAAAATGCGAAAGCTTTGATTTGGCAAGAGATATTCTGTTACCTGCCTTTGACATTCCGGACGAATTTCAAGATGCGGAGGATCAGAAGGACGAAGGCAAACGGGGAGAAAACAATTATTTGAAGCATTTGACCTACGAAGGCGCTAAGGAACGTTATGGCGAGGTGTCAGGAGAACTCAAAGAAAGACTTGATTTTGAACTGCAAACAATTGCAAACACAGGCTATCCGGGTTATTTTTTGATCGTTCAGGATTTTTGTCATGCGGCACGAAGGATGGGCGTATCTGTCGGTCCCGGAAGAGGATCGGCTGCAGGATCGGCGGTAGCTTATTGCAATAGAATTACGAATATTGACCCTATTGCTTATGACTTGCTATTCGAGCGCTTCCTGAATCCCGAGCGGATTTCAATGCCCGATATTGACATCGACTTTGACGATGAGGGTAGACAGAAAGTTATTGATTATGTAATTGATAAATACGGCGCAAATCAGGTTGCCCAGATTATTACTTACGGTACAATGGCCGCCAAGTCTTCAATTCGAGATACTGCCAGAGTTTTGGATTTGCCCTTGCACGAAGCTGATAGATTGGCCAAACTCGTCCCGGACATGATCAAACTGAATAAAATTTTTGGTTTAGATGATGTTGAGCTTGCAGATCGACTGAACAACAATCAAGATGACATAAATCGAGCAAAAGAATTAAAAGCCATTTCGAAAGGAAATGATCTACAGGCTGAGGTAGTTCGACAGGCCGTATTGCTTGAAGGATCCATGAGAAATACCGGTATTCATGCCTGTGGAGTGATAATTACCCCCACGGACATTACAGACTACGTACCGGTGGCCCTCGCCAAGGATTCAGAAATGTACTGTACTCAATTTGACAATGCCGTTGCCGAAGATGCAGGTCTGTTGAAAATGGATTTTCTTGGACTCAAGACGCTTACGCTAATTAAAGATGCTGTCAAGATTGTCAAACACAGACATGGGATTGAATTGATTCCGGATGAATTTCCGATGGACGACGAAAAGACCTACCAGCTATTCCAGCGTGGCGAAACGGTTGGAATATTCCAGTATGAATCTGCGGGAATGCAAAAGTATCTTCGCGAGCTAAAACCTACAGTATTTGCCGATTTAATTGCAATGAATGCTCTTTATCGCCCGGGACCACTGGAGTACATTCCGTCCTTCATCCGTAGAAAACACGGACAGTAAAAGATCACCTATGATGTCGAAGCCACCAAAGAATACCTGGAAGAGACTTATGGAATTACCGTTTACCAGGAGCAGGTGATGTTGCTTTCACAGAAGTTGGCAGGTTTTAGCAAGGGTGAGGCCGATACCCTCAGGAAGGCAATGGGAAAAAAGAAGTTGGATTTGCTATCCAAAATGAAACCACAGTTTCTGGATCAGGGAGAAGTGAATGGACATGATAGAGAAAAGTTAGAGAAGCTGTGGAGTGACTGGGAATCCTTTGCCGCTTATGCATTTAATAAATCACATTCCACTTGCTATGCCTTGATTGCCTATCAAACGGCGTATCTGAAAGCGCATTACCCCGCCGAATATATGGCTTCGGTTTTGAGCAACAATATGAATGATATCAAGCAGGTGTCTTTTTTTATGGAAGAATGTAAACGAGCCAATATTCCGGTGCTTGGCCCTGATGTAAATGAATCCGATTATAAATTCACCGTGAATAAAGAAGGCGCTATTCGTTTCGGCTTAGGAGCTGTAAAGGGAGTAGGAAGTAAACCCGTGGAAGCGATTTTAGAAGAACGAATGGAGAACGGAGACTTTACATCCATTTTCGATATGGTCTCTCGTGTTGATCTTCGGGCTTGTAACAAACGAGTTTTTGAAAGTCTTGTTTTATCCGGGGGATTTGATTCTTTTGGAGAAATTACAAGAGCGCAATATTTAGCCGAGGATAACAATTCAAAGGCATTTTTAGAGAATGTTATGAAGTTCGGCGCTCGCGTTCAGGAAAACGAAGATTCGTCTCAAATTTCCATATTTGGAGGCGAATCGGCGGTGGAAATACCTCAGCCATTGCCTCCGAACGTTGATGATTGGCCAACCTTAACCAAGTTGAGCAAAGAAAAGGAAGTTGTTGGAATTTATATTTCGGGTCACCCTTTAGATGATTTTGAGCTGGAAATTCACAGCTTTTGTAATGCCCAGGTGCGCGATATTTCTCGACTTGATACGAATGTGAACAAGGAACTTCGAATTGCCGGAATAATAACCAATTCACAACATCGAACAACTAAACACGGAAATCCTTTTGGCACATTCGATATTGAGGACTATTCGGAAAGCACCCGCCTTTTTATATTTGGTGATTCATATCTGAAGTTTAAACATCTTCTCGACATCGGAGTATTTGTCTTTCTCACCGGAAGAATTCAACAGAAGAAATACGGCGATGAGATGGAATTCAAAGTTATCGGTATGGATCTTCTGACCGAACTCCGTGATAAGAAAGCCCGGACATTGTGGCTGGAAGTTGA
>CAZCAD010000125.1:6109-8210 GCA_964496525.1 uncultured Flavobacteriales bacterium
TTACAGCATTTTTCAAGAGAAAAAAGGAAATTGTCACCTTAAGTTCGTTTTGAAAGATCACAAGAGTAAATCAAAAATCAAGATGCCGTCTCGATCGATGAAGGTGGCTGTCGATATGGATGTTATGTCAAAAGTTAAGGAACTGGAGATCTTTGATTACCGCTTAGAGTAGTGCGAACTTATGGTTTAAAGCAGTAGTCTCAGGGAAGTCGAGAAGGCGCGTTCCAACGCTCCATCAAAATTCTTACGCTTCGGAGCCAGGATAGTCAGCTGATACTGCGTCTTGTTGACCATGATCACGTAAAAATTTCCATAAAAAGAGACCTTTTTCTCACCACTTTTTTGTTTGCCCTTTATGGGACAAATGAATCCTGATTCCTCACCAATTTTCCATGTGGTAATTTTTCTCAACTTCCATTTTGCTCCCATGGCCTCGCAAATATTGACCGTAGATGCCGCTTCCTGCTCCAGCCGTTGTTCATCGGTAAATTCCTGTTTAAATACGATGGCATTTATGATGAAAATCATTCCGGCATGCGTGCAGGTAACACTCACCGTTTTTGAAATATCATCTGCCGATTCTTCTACCTCGAAATAATGTGGAAAGCTGATTTGAAAACCAATTTCTTCATTTGAATAGATCTCAGAACTCCATAGTTGTGAAGTAAAACAAAGTACGAAAGTGATTATGAAGGTCCTAGTGCTCGAATTAATAAATAAGTATCTGTATTTCACTTCTCTTTTTCCTTTCTAATTCGTTAAAATTTTAAGTCGTAGCTATGGCTATGCCTGAAAATTTTGCCTCTTACAAAGAAAAAATACAAGCAAAATTTACAAACACCTATTTATTAATTAGAGCACTAGCTATTTTCATTTATCAGGCTTAAAATGAAGGTATAAACCAAGGCGATTTCTTTGAACGCTTCGAAACGTCCTGACGCGCCTCCATGCCCAGCATCCATATTGGTATGCAGCAGTAATACATTGGAGTCTGTTTTCAAATCCCGCATCTTTGCGACGTATTTTGTAGGCTCCCAGTATTGCACTTGCGAATCATGTAGTCCACTGGTAATTAGCATTGCCGGATATGCCTGAGCTTCCAATTGATCATAGGGGGAATAAGAAAAAATATAATCGTAATATTTCTTGTCTGCGGGCTTGCCCCATTCACTGTATTCTCCCGTTGTTAGCGGAAGGGTTTCATCCTCCATGGTAGAAATTACATCTACAAACGGTACCTGGGAAATGATTCCTTTCCATAGGTCAGGACGCATATTGGATACCGCTCCCATCAATAAACCTCCTGCGGATCCTCCCATTCCAAAAAGCCGTTCTTTGTCGGTGTACTTATTTGAGACGAGATACTCTGCCACATTAACAAAATCATTGAATGAATTTTTCTTCTTCAAGAGCTTACCGTCCTCGTACCAGGGTCTGCCTAAATACTCACCGCCTCTGATGTGCGCGATGGCGTAAACAAAGCCGCGATCAAGGAGACTTAATCTTACAGAACTGAAGTAGGGATCAATTGTCGAACCATAAGAACCATATCCGTATAGCAGAAGCGGATTCGATCCATCTTTCTTAAAAAGCTCTTTCTTGTAAACCAGTGAAACCGGAACCATTTTTCCGTCGGTGGCTTTTGCCCATTGTCGCTCAGATTGATAATTGTCTTTGTCAAAATTCCCCAAAACGGCCGTCTCTTTTAAAATTTCTTTTTCAAACGACTGCATATCAATCTCAATAACGGAAGAAGGTGTTGTGAGCGAACTATAGCCAACTCTCAGTTTTGTACCCTCCAATTGCGGATTTGTCCCTATGTACAGCGTATAGGTTTCTTCATCCATTGGATAGGTCTTGTTTTCTTTAGTCGAGAGGTCATAAACCCTCAATCGAGACAAACCGTTTTCCTTTTCCTGAACGACGATATAATTTCTAAATAGCTCAAAATCTTCTACAAGAACATCGTCTTTTCCCTCTTGAAAAGTTTCCCATTGATCCTTGGAGGTGGTTGAGAGTTTAGTGCGAAAGAGTTTGAAATTTTCGGCTCCAAAATTCGACTTGATATAAACTTCGTCGTTGAGAATTTCAGGATAGTATT
>CAZCAD010000126.1:0-8188 GCA_964496525.1 uncultured Flavobacteriales bacterium
TGCTATACCTGGTGCTTTGAGGGTACTGCTACCGGTGGAGGATTCGGATGTCTTGGGTTTACCGATTTTTGCCCCTACTACTTTAATAATAGTATGCTCCCTGTTGAGGTTTATTCCTTTACAGGATTTAGAAATGGTAATATCAATACATTCAAATGGATTACAATTACGGAACTTGATAATGACAGTTGGACTATCGAACACAGTACAGATGGAAAAAATTGGTCTAAAAAAGCCGTTTTACCAGGTGGAGGGACATCTTCGGCCATGCTTGAATATGAATGGATTGATACAAGACCTGAAAAGAGGGTGAACTACTATCGATTAATGCAGACGGATTTTGATGGAATAACTACTTATCATGGAATTATTTCAATGGACAACTCACCCGAAAATCCTCCGGAACTTGTTAAGATCGTAAATATGTTCGGTCAGGACGTCGCTCCGGACTATAGAGGAATCAAAGTAGAGATTTACGACGATGGTTCAACTCGCCGAGTAGTGAGTCAGTAAGTTACTTTTCCAGAAAATCCTTTATTCTATTTAAAGCGTTCTGAAGATCTTCAGGTAGTTTATCGCTATCCCATGGCTGTGATGATCCAAATGTGTGTTCCGCTCCTTTGATAATACAAAGCTCAGTATTTGTCCATTCAGCCAACTGAATTCCCTCAGTAATACTGACAGATACATCCATATCTCCATGAACCTGAAGAAAGTCACAACTGAGTTGCCCACAGGCCTTTTCAATGTCCAATTTGTCACGATTCTGATCAAAGTCTTCATAAAAGGAGAAATAATGCGGCATCTCCTGATTTGTTCGGGCATTTGTTACATAATTCACACCGTCATTCCTCCATTGTTCCAGTTCGTCTCCTCTTGGAAAACGTCTTTCGACGTCACAAATACCGGCAAGTGACACAACCTTCTTAATTTTATCTGATTCTGAGGCTGCAAGAACGCAAATCCCTCCTCCTCTGCTATGCCCCATTAGATAGATTGGTATTTCAGCTTCCATCTCTTCAGAAATCATTCTCTCGATTTCATCGATGATTATTTTCAGATCGTTCAGCTCATAAGAATAGCAGTTTCGACCAAATGCATCCAAATCCGGAAAGTCAATCGGTTCCTCGACGGTTCCTCCATTGTGACTAATGTTGAATTTTACGAATCCAAAGTCATTCTCAATAAAATACTTCTGCACCAAATTCCACGCGCCCCAATCTTTATATCCTTTATAGCCATGAACAAAGATGATGACACCTTTATTTTTCAGCTTCAACACACAATCGTACAATGACTCTCTGCCATTGCTGCCAACATAAATCTTATTCTCGAATTGGATCATTAATCGTATCTTTGACGCTTAAATTATCAAGCTGCTGTTCATTTGAAAATCATCACATTTTCGTTTACCTGTCTACTTTTAATAAGCTGCGAGGCCAGCTTTGGAGACAAATATACAATCGATAACTTTGAGATCTATTATACGCAAGAAGTCAATAAAAAATATGTTGAAAAAACCGGAGAGTATTTCAGGGATCACGGGCTAATTCAGAAGCAAAAACATTCGGTTCAACTGAGTTATGATCCAAAAAACGCACTATTTAAATTGAAACTTATCCTGAATAGTAATTATGATAAATTACCCTCCGAGATGATCGACGACCTCCTTTTATTGGAAGATGACATGCAGTCTGTTATATTTGATGACTTAAATTTCCAACTTGAAGTTTGTGATGAACATTTTAACCCGATAAAATCCTGATTTGAAGATTTCGGCATCCATATATTCGGACAAGCAAAATAGCATTCAACAGACCATACAGGATTTGAATGATTCGCATGTTGACATGATTCATGTCGATTGTAAGGATGATTTGAATGTCTTCGCTGATATCGAAAAAATTCAAGCCGCATCTCATATCCCTATTGATTTACACATTATCACCACTGATGCTAAAAGGTTTTATCCGGCCTTAGAGACCTTTGACATTGAATTCGTCACCTTTCAGTATGAGGATCTTCAGGATAAGACATTGAATGTTCCGAAGGAATTTAGTGGCCAACTTGGACTCTCAATTACATCCGAAACAGAAATTGACGTTTTTGAAAACTACAAGGAGGATTTTGATTTTATCTTGTTCATGGCTACAATTCCGGGAGAAAGCGGAGGCCAATTCGATAAAAGTAATTTCCGCCGTATTCGAGAGTTTCAAAGACGATTTCCCGACAAGCGCGTTCATGTTGACGGGGGTGTAAACGCTGAAGTTTCCTTTATTCTCAGAAATATGGGAGTTTTTGCATCAGTATCCGGTTCTTATCTTTTTAACTCGACTACAATCAACTCAGCACTGCTGAATTTGAAGCTAAATGAGATCGAATCTCATTTCCTCGTAAAAGACTTTATGCGTGATTTGGATGAGTCTCCGTGCATTCAAAAATCGGATTTACAGCTTCAATCGCTTTTGGAGGCAATGAATGAAGGTAAATTGGGATTTGTACTGGTTCTGGATGGTGATAAAATGGAAGGAATCATCGGAAATGCTGATTTAAGAAACGGCCTGTTAAATAATATCGATCAATTAGATGCGTTTGATGCAAATAATATTATCAATCAAAATCCACTGAGCGTTCAGGAAAACTACACGGTATATCAACTATTGCGTTACGTGAAAAATCAAAACCGCCCTGTTCTTTATTTACCCGTGCTAACGGAGGCAGGTAAGGCAGTCGGCAGCGTAAACTTTATCAACTTAATAAAAGGGGAAATATGATCGTTCATTTTAGCAAAGATCAGGGAAGAGAAAAGGTAGACAAGATTGCGGGAGAAATTGACGCTTTCGTTCTTGAAGAAGAAAATGATTTCGTTTTGGTCACTTCCTCATCTAAAAAGGAGCTAAGTCCTGAATTCAAGGAAATTGCCACGGAAGTTCACATCTTTGAGAACGATATGCAGCTATCGAGTAAAAATTATCGATCAAAGAGTCGAGAAGTAACTATCGGTAACGTCAGCATCGGTGGAGACAGTGGGAATTGCATTCTGATTGCAGGACCATGTTCGGTTGAGTCGGAGAAACAAATTGAACAGTCGGCAGCTTTGCTATCAGAAATGAGCTTGACCTGCCTAAGAGGGGGCTGTTATAAGCCAAGAACCTCTCCTTACAGTTTTCAGGGAATGGGTCTGGAAGGACTTAAACTACTTCGTAAAATGAAGGAGAAATACGGTCATGCTATCGTAACAGAAGTGCGAGATGCCACGCAAGTGGCTGATGTCATTGAATATGCCGATGTGATTCAAATTGGAGCTAAATCCATGTATGACCATGGAATCTTAAAGGCCTGTTCGAAGACAGAGAAACCCGTACTGATAAAAAGAGGGTTTGGCACTACACTTCAGGAATTTGTTCAATGTGCGGAGTTTGTATTGTCAGGCGGTAATCCTAATGTGATACTGTGTGAGCGAGGGCTGAGAACTTTTGAAACCAAAACTCGATTCACATTGGATCTTTGTGGCGTTGCTTATTTGAAAGAGTATACCAACTTGCCTATCATCCTGGATCCCTCTCATGCGATGGGCTATGCTTACGGTGTTCCTGATTTAACCAGGGCCTGTTTGGCAATGGGAATTGACGGATTGCTAATTGAAGTACATCCTGACCCATCTGTTGCCAAGTCCGATGCCTCGCAGCAATTGAATCACCAAGAGTTTAAAGAACTACGGGACAGCCTTGACCCGATTGCTACAGCGGTGGGATATACAATCGTATAGCAGTTCGGGCTAAATGATTATTTTAGGAGCTGTTAAGAGACAAACAGAACAGAATGAACATCTATAATCAAAACCTTCGGCATCTTCTTGATCAAAAAAAAATATCGGTCACTGAGTTCGAGAATATTATTTACATCCCCAAGGTTCGAATTGTAGATCCTACTCCCGATGAATTAGTCCGTATTTCAGATTACTTCAACATTTCTATTGAAATTCTACTGCGTAAAGATCTTCTCAAGTTCGATAAGGTCCAAGAAATTGACTTGAAGCTTGTAATTTTGGATATAGACGGCACGATGACTGATGGAGGCATGTATTTCACTGAAAATGGCGATCAAATTAAGAAATACAATACCAAGGATGGTTTAGCTATAATTACCAAGGTTCGAGGTGGCATGCCATTTGGGATAATTTCTCATGGTCGAAAAGAGAATTTGATCAGGAATAGAGCAGAGTTGCTTGAAATTGATCGAATTTATGTCGGAAAAGATCCAAAACTGGATATTCTGACCCCCTGGTGTACAGAATTGGGAATTGACTTAAAAAATGTCGCTTATATAGGTGATGATGTCAATGATATTCCTGTAATGGAAAAAGTGGGAGTATCAGCATGTCCAAATGACGCGATGGACTCGGTCAAGGAAATGGTGGACATCATTCTGACTAAGAAAGGTGGACATGGTTGCGTTCGCGAATTCATTGATGACTGGCTTTGACAGACAAGGTGTTTTGGTCGTTATTTGCGGACCCACGGCAGTAGGTAAAACGGCTGTAAGCCTCGAGTTGGCAAATCATTTAAAGTGTCCAATAATATCCTTTGATTCCAGACAGTTTTATAAAGAGCTTAAAATAGGAAATGCCCGACCATCCGATGAAGAGTTGAATCAAGCCGAACATCACTTTATAGCGTCTCGATCTATACATGAAGTATACGCAGCAGGAATGTATGAAGTGGATGCCCTGGAAACCCTTAAATCCATTTTCAAAATGCATACACATTGCATTGCGGTGGGTGGCAGTGGACTTTACATAGATGCTCTCTGTAGAGGGATAGATGATATTCCATCGGACGAAGAGCTGAGGCAGCAGTTAAGGCAAAGATTGGAATTAGAAGGTTTGGAAGTGCTTAGGAAAGAAGTAAAGAAGTTCGATCCGGTCTTTTATGCGGAAGGCGATATGCAGAATCCTCACAGAGTAATGCGAGCTATAGAGGCTTACCATTTAAGTGGAAAACCCTATTCAGAATTAAGAACAAAATCCGCCAAAGAACGACCTTTCAGGACGCTTTGGATTGGTTTAAATGTGGAAAGAGATGAACTGTTCGAACGGATCAATAGCCGAGTGGATCAAATGATGGAAGGTGGCTTAGTTGAAGAAGCAAGAGAACTTTTGAAGGACAAAGAGCTTAAAGCCTTGAAAACAGTGGGATATCGCGAGTTATTTGATTATTTCGATGAAAAGACAGATTTAGAAGAGGCAGTGCGACTTATCAAGCGGAATAGCCGTAGATATGCAAAACAGCAAATTGGCTGGTTCAAGAAAAATCCTGAGGTTCATTGGTTTAGACCTGAAGAAGTAGAAAATATGATTTCAATGATGGACCAGAATTTTATCAAATAAAACTTTCGATTCTCCTTAATAATGATAAATTTGTGTTAACAAAATTCATAAAACAATAGGGAACGATGAACGAGAGAAATGATGAGGTTTTTTCAAAACGTGTCAAAGCCGGTAAAAGAACGTATTTCTTTGATGTAAAAACCACCAGGGGTAAGGATCTTTACCTGACAATTACTGAATCAAAGAGGACCGGTGATTTCGATGGTCGCCCTGAATATGAAAAACATAAGATTTTCTTATATAAAGAAGATTTCGAGAAATTTACTGATGGTATGGGTGAGGCTTTGGACAAGATCAAAAGTTTGTGGGAAACAGGAGAGTATAAGACACCCGAGGATAATCCTCACTACGAAAACACAAATTCAGGGACTACGGAAACCAGCAGTTCTGAAACAAGCAGTACAGAAACAACTGAAGTTACTTTCGAAGAACTGTAGAACTTTACTTTATGATATTAAGAGCCCTTTCGAAACGAGAGGGCTTTTTTTGTTTGGACACGCATTACTAATTGTAGAATTATTGAATTGTTGATTTTTTGAATACACCTAATCAATCAACAATTCAAAAACTCAATAATTCAACAATTGATTTCTCATTACCTTTGTATGGCTTTAACAGCAGCAGATGAATCAGTACAAAAAAGTAGCCTTCTATACGCTCGGCTGTAAGCTCAATTTCTCCGAGACTTCAACTATTTCCCGAACCTTCGAGGACCAGGGTTTTGCCAAAGTTGACTTCCATGAGCAGCCGGATATTTATGTCATAAATACTTGCTCAGTTACAGAGAATGCGGATAAAAAATGTCGACAAATTGTAAAAAGGGCACTGAAAACAAATCCATCTGCCTTTGTTGTCATGATCGGCTGCTACGTCCAACTAAAACCCATGGAAATATCTGGTATTCCGGGCGTTGATTTGGTGCTTGGAGCGAACGAGAAATTCAATATCCTCGAGCACATTGAGCAAGCTAAGAAAAAGGAGATTGCTGAAGTTAAGATCAACAATATCAAAGAAACCAAAGAATTTGTTCCCTCATTTAGTTATGGAGACAGAACGAGGTCATTTCTTAAGATCCAGGACGGCTGCGACTATTTCTGCTCCTTTTGTACAATTCCATTGGCAAGAGGAACGTCAAGGAATGCAGCTATTGCTGAAACCATTTTGGAAGCCGAGAAAATTGCCGAAACAGAAGTCCGAGAGGTCGTTCTTACAGGAGTCAATATCGGAGACTTTGGTCAAGGCGGCGAGGAAAATTTTTACGGTTTGGTGCAGCAACTGGATAAAGTTGAAGGAATTGATCGTTTCCGAATCTCCTCTATTGAGCCGAACCTGCTGAGCGATGAAATCATTGAGTTCGTAGCGAGGTCTAAAAAATTTGTTCCTCATTTTCACATTCCATTGCAGTCAGGGTCAGACGAATTATTGAAAGCAATGCGCCGAAAGTATCTGACCCAATTATATTCGGATCATGTTTCTAAGATTAAAAAAGAGATGCCTGACGCCTGTATTGGAGTTGACGTGATCGTCGGATTCCCGGGCGAGACAGAGAAGGAATTTATGAAAACTGTGAACTTTATTAAGGAATTGGATGTGTCTTACTTGCATGTATTCACTTATTCAGAACGAGCGAATACAACCGCTAAAAAAATGGCTGATCCCGTTCCGATCAACATTCGGAGGGAACGGTCAAAACAACTTCAAATTCTGTCCAAAAAGAAACGTCGCCAATTCTATGAGAGCCAACTAAAGTCCAGACGAAGTGTGCTTTTCGAAGCCGAGCAGAGCGAAGGAATTATGTATGGATTTACAGAGAACTATGTAAAAGTCAAGCTGCCCTACTCTGCTGATTTGGTGAATGAAATCATGGATGTTGAGTTGAGTGAAATTGATCGGGATGGTGTGATGAAAGTTACTATTGAAACGCTCGTTCCAACCCAATAAAAACGATCCGCCTGGGGCGGACCGCTAATTCTTATTATCGCATGGCAAATTAAAACTCCGCCAATGTTCTATCAATTATCGAAACACAATCCAGTAATTGGTCTCTGTCCATCACGAGCGGTGGCGCAAATCGGATGATATTTCCGTGAGTTGGTTTTGCCAACATTCCATTATCTCTGAGCTTTATGCAAATATCCCATGCCGTAGAACTTTCTTCGGTATCATTGATGACAACTGCATTCAATAAACCTTTTCCTCGCACCAGTTTCAAAAAATCATACTTATCAACCAGTTTTTGCACCTCGACTCTGAACAGTTGTCCCAGTTCCTCTGCGTTTTCTGCTAATTCTTCCTCTTGAATAACCTCAAGCGCCGCGATAGCTACTCGCGCAGCAACCGGATTGCCACCAAAAGTAGAACCATGTTGACCCGGCTTAATCACATCCATAATTTCATTATTCGCAAAGACAGCCGAAACCGGATATGCTCCTCCGGATAAAGCCTTGCCAAGAATAAGGATGTCCGGCTTTACATTTTCATGATCACAAGCCAATAATTTACCCGTTCTGCCGATACCCGTTTGCACCTCATCAGCGATGAAAAGAACGCCCTGCTTTTCGCAAAGTTCTTTGGCTTTTGACAAATATCCATCTGATGGAACATAAACCCCTGCTTCACCTTGTATCGGCTCAACGAGAAATCCCGCAACATGCGGCTGTTGAATGGTAGCTTCAAGCTCTTCCAAATTATCATAGTCAATCATCGTAAATCCTTCAGTATAAGGACCGAAGTTCTTCCGAGCGTCGGGATCATTTGAAAAAGATATAATTGTGGTCGTTCGGCCGTGAAAATTGTTTT
>CAZCAD010000127.1:0-8117 GCA_964496525.1 uncultured Flavobacteriales bacterium
GTCAAAACAAAAGTCGGGCGGGTATTATCGACTACGGAGACAAGCTATACGAGCCTTATCGAATTTACAAGTTGGGACTGGATATCAGTATTCTTGAAAATAGAGAGATCCTCTGTTGGACTTATAAGGGAAAGAAGCAATTTGCACTTTTGAGAATAGCGCCTCAGTAGGTTACTTCATCTTCAAAAAGTCCACCTCTTGTTTTGTAAGATGTCGCCAGTTTCCCCGAGAGACATCCTTTTTTGTTAATCCGGCGAACTGAACTCTGTCGAGTTTCTTTAGCTCGTATCCGAGCGATTCAAAAATTCGGCGGACGACGCGATTTTTTCCTGAGTGTAATTCCAAACCTACCTCACGATTGTTTGAGTCTTTGACGATTTCTGCGGCATCGACTTTGACATAAGATCCGTCCTCCAATTCAACTCCGGTTTTCATTACTTCAATCTGCTCCCTGCCAATCGATCTTTCCAATTCAACATGATAGATTTTCTTGACTTCATAACGAGGGTGAGTTAGCCGTTTTGCCATGTCACCGTCATTTGTAAATAGCAGAACACCGGTTGTGTTTCTGTCGAGTCGCCCAACGGGATAAATACGTTCTTTGCAAGCATTTCGTACAAGATCCAAAACGGTTTTACGCCCCTGTGGATCATCCATGGTAGTAATGAAATTCCGCGGTTTATTTAACAGGACATACTGTTTCTTCTCCGACTGTATTAGCGTACCATCGTACTTTACTTCGTCGCCGGGCTTGACTTTGAATCCCATTTCGGTGATAATCTTACCATTGACCTCAACGATTCCGGTTTTAATCAAAACATCTGCCTCGCGACGAGAACATATACCTGCATTCGCCAAGAATTTATTCAGCCTAACCTCTTCTGAAAATGATGGTAATGGGTCGCCTTTTTTCTTTTTGAAACGATAGTCAAATTCCTTCTGACCCTTTTTTTTGAATCCGCCTTTATTATTAAAGCGTTTTCCTTTATTCGATTTATTCATGACGCATACAATTTCACAATTGGAGTCCACCCAGGTTGGAGCTGCGGCGGGCGAGCACGAAGATACACTTTGTTTAGGAAAAATGGCTTTCATCTATCAGCAGCTATTTTGATAATTGACCATGTTGGTTGGCTAGTGTAGTGATTGCTTTATTTCTCTTTCTTCTCTTTCTCCTTTTTCTCTTTTCTCGTTGACTTGTCTTTGTTAAGTCGTTCCTTTTTCTCTTTAGGAGTTTTAGTAGAAGAGGGTTTTTTCTCTTTATTTTCTTTGTCGAGACTCGAGTTCAAATCTAACTTCAAGCTGAAAAAGAAATTTCTCCCCATGGCAGGAATTCCAAAATCCTTGAATCTTGAAAGATGATCGACATAGGAGGTGTTAAACACATTTCTTATGCCGGCGCTTACCTTCAATACTGACCCTTTTGATGTCATCTTAATCATGAGGCCGAAATCAAAAAGATGATAATCCGGTGATAGAGATTCTTCTGTAGCAAGCTGAACCTGCGAAAATCTATATCGATGGCTGATATAGATGTTTTCCAGTTTATAATCGCCTTCCGTATCAAATTCGACTCTGATTGTTGAATTTAAATTAGCAGGTGGTATCAGGGGAAGATTTCCCCCCTCGTAAAATTTTGCCTGCACATAGGCGTAATTGCTTTCGATATGCAGCCAATGAAGTCCATGAGGATGCAAATGAATTCCGCTTTCCCAGCCCATCAAGAAGGCGTCGTCTTGTTTGTATTGATACACTCTTAATCCATTGATAAAGGTGTTGGTCAGATCAAGATAAATATAATCCTTCACTGAATTGAAGAAAGGATTGAAGGCAAATTTCAGGTGATCGCCATCACTTTCAAATTCAAGATCAAATTGCAAATTTTGCTCTTTCCTCAATTCTGATGATCCAATTTCAAAACGAAGTGAGCTACTATGCACTCCAAAAGAAGCCAGCTCCGACGTATTGGGTGCCCTGAATCCGGTTGCC
Organism: uncultured Flavobacteriales bacterium; assembly: GCA_964496525.1. Classification (GTDB taxonomy): domain Bacteria; phylum Bacteroidota; class Bacteroidia; order Flavobacteriales_D; family Crocinitomicaceae; genus JAKSBJ01. Next base: position 1,990 of record CAZCAD010000127.1, read on the forward strand.
ATATTGAATCGTAATTTATTATTTTCATCAGAATAAATTAATCCTGCGGAAATAGTCATTCCTCCATAAAGGTCATCAATAAAATCACTGCTGTAATTCAATGTTGTATCCGTTATACCTTCGGCAGATATCGCACGAAAATCCAATCGTTTGCCAAACTGCATGTTCAAATTTTCACCAAAGGTGTGATTGTATATTACGAAAAGACCAGCATCAATCATCTTGGCATCAGGGATTAAAATCTCTTTTCCTCTATTGATATTTGATTGATAGAGGCCTTGTACACCGGCAATAAATTTCCCTTTTTTATTCTTCAGCGCTTTGTGCCATTTCAGGTCATAACTACCGGTACTGAGTTCCATGTTCAGCGCTGCTTCATCTTTTGAATGAATATGATCGGAATCCTGTTCTTCAAACTCCAAACGAACATTGGAGGAATATCCAAGGGTAAATTTCAGCTTTGAATTCTTCAAATAAAAAATATTCTCTGTTGAAAATCGCTGATTATCAATCTGTTGATATGGATGACCGACGGATCGGATAATGACATTTTCCGTTGTACTGTCCTCTGTAATTCCAAAGTTATTTTGAAGATAGCTGTAACGGACGTTTGTCACCCAATTCTTTGTATTAAACCCAAATGATGCCTTGATGTTTTTTTCATCAAAATTGCTATTCTTGACATAAAGTCCTGTTGGCAGTTGATAATTGGCGAAGGAATTATAAGAACCGGCCAAATTTAATTTGACTCTTTTATTCACTTTGAAACCTAATTCGTTCATCGTTCCGAATGTCGCGGAATTATATCCCGATTCGGCGTAGGCCTCGATTGAATTGGATGAGGCATAGTTATCCGGCACGAAGTAGATAACTCCTCCCAAAGCATCAGCGCCGTAAAGCAAGGACCCCGGGCCCTTGATAATTTCGACACCAGCGATTCCCAAATCTCCGATACCGATTCCGTGATCAGCTCCAAACTGCTGATTCTCTATCCTTACACCATCGGCATAAGTCACAATTCTATTTCCCTGAAGTCCGCGAATAACGGGCTTTCCTATTCCGGATCCGGTTGATAAAATATCAATGCCACTAATACTTGCAAGACCTTCGGCCAGGCCTATAGCACCGGTATTTTTTATCTTCTTCATCTTGGCAGCCTCTATCCCCATGATGTTCTCATTTTGCAATCTTGAAGCAGGATTGGAAATTAGTATTTCGTCCAAATCGATATGCGAATGCTTTAAGAAATTTTTGTTCTGTACTTTAGAAAAGTCAATTTCTTCTGTAATTGTCTCAAAGGCGGGAGCAGAGATTTGAATTAACAGTGTCCGCTCGGGAAGGTTGTTAAGAACGAATGAGCCGTCAACTTTGGTATTTGTGCCAAAACCAAGGTCGGGCACATAAATTCTTGCGCCCGGAACCCCTTCATTTGTTTCGGCATCGAGAATCTGACCGTTCATGTTTACCTGGGCGTTTGATTGAAACGCCAAAAGGAAAATAGCCGGTATGAGGAGATCTATTTTCACGAATGTCTGTATCCTATTACACACACATCATCAAGTTGTTCTAAATGGCCTTTCCATTCTTCAAAGGTTTCATCGATGCATTTGCGTTGTTCTTCCATGGATTTATCCTGAACTGAAAGTAATAAATCTCGAAAGGCCTTTGCTTTATATTTCTTTCCGCGTTCTCCTCCAAACTGATCGGTATACCCATCCGAAAAAATATACAATGTATCTCCTTTAGCCAGTTCAAATGTGTGAGTTGTATAAGGTCGATGCTCATTGAAAGAACCAATTGGCATCTTATCGGCCCTGGTCTCCTCAATCTTGCCATTTTTAATAATCCACAAGGGATTATGTGCGCCGGCATACTTTAACTTATTTCCTTTCAGTGAGCACAATGCGAGATCCATTCCATCTTTTACCTCTTCATCGCTACGAACAAACGTATCTTCAACCAGATCATTTACTTTATCGAGAATTTCACCGGGTTCTCTCAATCCGAATTCACGCACTGCACAATTCATTGCATTATGACAGACGACACTCACCATAGCTCCCGGAACCCCGTGACCTGTACAATCTGCCGCGGCGAATATTATCGTATCATCGATCGACTCCAACCAGTAGAAGTCTCCTGCCACTATATCTTTAGGTTTGTATAAAACAAAGCTGTCAGGAAGCCACGTGTGTACAATTCGATCGGGTGGCAGGATTGCCTCTTGAATTCGCTTCGCGTAAGTTATTGAATCAAGGATATCGTCATTCTTTTGCTTGATTAACAATCGCTGCTGATCAATTTCATCTTTTTGACTACGAATCACCCGTCTATTCTTTATCACTTGAACAATGCTCAGGTTTGATGAATAGGCAAAGAGTAACATGTAGATTACGATAAAAAAGCTTAGGACCAAGATCATTCCGAATTCTAAGTGATAATTCACTGTTACATCAAATCCCAAAAGCGCGTAGGCGATCAGCGCTCCTATTACCATGGTTACGAGACCTTTGAGGAAATACCGAAATCCTTTTGCAACCATAGTTCCTGCAATACAGAAAGTTGTCAAGATTACTGTCGGTAAAAGATTAAAGGCCAGAACCGGCGCTGCTGATCCTGCCAAAGCCGAATCAACCAAAAGCATTTTATTTTCGACATTCTTGTTCGAATCTGACTTCCAATAAATAAATAAGGCCAGTTGCGGATATATAATTACAATTGAAAAATAAATGAGGCTTATGCCGGAGTAGACCTGATCTACATAATATTGATTAACTACAATCACCGAAGAGGCCAAAGCCATGCCAACTATCCTTGACGGGTAGTGAATTTTACCAATTCCACGAAGTTTACCTATTTGCTTTTTAGTCGCCACGATTATGCTTTACGAGCTAACTCCTCCAACACTTTATCCAGATCTTGGGGCACATCAATATTCGGAGTTTCAATTTCCGTTACTACAGTTCGAATCTTGTATCCATGATAAATCCAACGAAGCTGTTCCAGCGATTCTTGTTTTTCTAATTCGGTTGGCTCCAGATTTAACAGTTCTTTCAGAGTAGAGGTCCGCCAGGCATAGATCCCAATATGTTTATAAAAAGTTGAATGGTTCAACCACTCTTCATGTGGGATATTGGCCAAATTGGGAATCGGGCTTCGACTGAAATAAATTCCATTCTCATGCTCGTCAAGCACCACCTTTATGCGATTTGGATTTCGAATATCTTCGAGCCGACTTATGGTTTTCACTATTGTTCCTATATTAACTTCGGAATTATTAAATACTTCTATTAATTGGTTGAGCTGTTCAGATTCAATCAGAGGTTCGTCTCCTTGAATATTTAGGATCACATCATAGTCGGTCATTGACTGAATAACTTCTCCGCATCTCTCGGTCCCACTTTCGTGATCAGTTGACGTCAACATTTGTTTTCCTCCGAATCGTTTAACCTCATCCGCGATTCGCTGATCATCCGTCGCAACAACTATCTCCGTTATCAAAGATGACTTTGCCGCTCCTTCATAGACTCTTTGTATCATGGATTTACCCGCAATGTCAATCAATGGCTTACCGGGAAAACGGAAGGATTCGTATCGTGATGGTATGATTCCTAATACTCTCATTATTCTGAATTCAGAGCCACCTCCAGTTCATCAGTCATCTCAAGATTATGATACACATTATTAACATCATCCAGTTCCTCCATTCCATCAATCAATTTTAGAACACTCTTTGATTTGTCAATGTCCAGTGCGGTTTCACTGTTGGGTATTCTATGAAGCTCAGCACTCACAGCTTCAACTTTCAAATCCTCGAGCATATCGTTCATCTTCCCAAAATCTTCGTATTCAACTGTTAGAATGATTTTGTCTTCAACGACCTCCATTTCTTCCAGGCCTCCGTCGATTAATTCCATTTCCAACTCTTCTAAATCCCGATTCTCCACTTTCTCTTCTGCGATTGTAAAAACCCCTTTTCTGTCAAAGAGATATGATAGTGATCCGTTAATACCAAGTTCTCCGCCATACTTTTTAAAGACCATTCTGACATCTGCTATCGTCCGATTATTGTTGTCTGTTGTACACTCAACAAAGATTGCAATCCCGGATGTAGCGGTACCTTCAAAAGTTAATTCAATCAGGCTGGCCCCCTCACCCCCAATGCCTTTTTTGATCGCCCTTTCTATCAAATCCTTACCCATATTGGCACCTTTGGCGTTTTGAATTGCCAATCGAAGTTTTGGATTACCATCGGGATCTCCTCCACCGTCACGAGCTGCAAGAGTAATTTCCTTGATGATACGCGAAAATACTTTTGATCGCTTGGCATCAGCAGCGCCTTTCTTATGTTTGATCTTGGACCATTTATTATGTCCGGACATAGCCTAAGGTTTTAAGTGGACATTATAACAACTAAATCGTACGACGATAATTGTCTTTTTCCGCTATCCTACGCCTGCCTGTCGTGCCTAGCGGCAAAGGCAGGGTAGGCAGGTTATTTTTGATTTCCGTAACTATACTTCGGCTAGCTCAGCACGAGTGGTTTTACAAATAAAAAATGCCTTGTCTATCGAAAAAATCTAACTTATCGTCTATCTACACTTTCAGTTGTTATAATTTCCAGTGAATTTAATAAAATATCGCCAAGAGTACGAAGTCCAACGGAAGCGGATATTTTTAGTCTAATTTGAGAACAGCCAGAAATGCTTCCTGAGGAACTTCGACACTACCAACTTGACGCATACGTTTCTTCCCCTTCTTCTGCTTTTCCAATAACTTACGTTTTCTTGTAATGTCACCCCCGTAGCATTTTGCGGTAACGTCCTTACGTAAAGCTTTGATCGTTTCGCGCGCAATTATCTTTGCGCCGATCGCAGCCTGGATAGGGATTTCAAATTGCTGACGCGGAATTAATTCTTTCAATTTCAAACAAATTTTCTTCCCGAGCTCATAGGCGTTACTTTTATGGACTAGTGCAGAGAGTGCATCTATCGGATCAGAATTGAGCAAAATATCCAGTTTGATCAGGTCTGATTTTCGATATGCGATTGGAAAATAATCAAAGGATGCATAACCGCGTGATACTGTCTTCAGTTTGTCATAAAAGTCAAACACAATTTCTCCCATCGGCATTTCAAACGTTATCTCAACCCTGTTCTGAGTCAGGTAAACCTGATTTTTTAATTCCCCTCTTTTTTCAATGCAAAGATTCATTATCTGTCCTACGTAATCTGACTTTGTGATTACCTGCGCCCTGATATACGGCTCCTCAACGTAATCCAATATAGAAGGATCCGGTAATTCGGACGGATTATTTACGACCAGCATTTCTCCCTTTGTCTTGTATGCTTTATATGATACGTTGGGGACTGTTGTAATTACCATCATATCAAACTCTCGCTCGAGACGTTCCTGGATAATTTCCATGTGCAGCATTCCTAAAAATCCGCATCGAAAGCCAAAGCCCAATGCCTGGGAAGACTCCGGTTCGAATGTAAGAGAGGCATCGTTAAGCTTTAGCTTTTCCATCGAAGCTCTCATTTCTTCATATTCATCCGTATCCACCGGATATAGTCCCGCAAATACCATTGGTTTGACATCCTCAAAACCTTTAACGATATCTTCACATGGATTGGCAACAGTTGTAATCGTATCCCCAACTTTTACTTCATTCGCCTGTTTAATCCCTGAGATAATGTATCCAACGTCACCTGTAGTGACTATGGGCCTTTCCTTCAGATCCATTCTCAATATTCCTACTTCATCTGCTAAATATTCTTTTTCAGTTGCGACAAACTTGACGCGCTCTCCTTTTTTTATTTGCCCGTCGATAATCCGATAATAGGCGATGATTCCTCTAAACGAATTATAAACTGAATCAAATATCATTGCTCTTAAGGGAGCTTCGGGATTTCCGGTCGGTGGTTTAATTCGATCAATAATCGCTTGTAGAATTAAATCAACACCTAAGCCTGTTTTTCCACTTGCCGGAATGATATCCTCCGGACCACAACCAATTATTTCAACGATTTGATCGGTCAGGGCTTCAGGCTCTGCTCCTTGTAAATACATTTTATTCAATATCGGATTAATTTCCAGATCGTTCTACAGTGACAGATAAATTTTGG
>CAZCAD010000128.1:0-8107 GCA_964496525.1 uncultured Flavobacteriales bacterium
AACAATATCTTATCTCGACACTTTCGACAATGGGATTATTCACGCACCAATTGAAGAACGCGATTTAAGCCTAAAACATCCTGATTACAAAGAGATAATTCCTCCCGCTTTGACAAGGAGAATGACAAAGATTATTCGAATGGGCGTAGGTTTGGCTGTGACCGTAAAAGACGGCAGACCTATAAAAGGAATCATCGTCGGAACCGGTTTAGGATGCCTTGAGAACACCGAGAAATTCATGGATCAGTTCGTTCAGCGAAAAGAAGGGGTTCTTGCTCCAACCGCCTTTATTCAATCAACTCATAACACAATCGCTGGTCAAATCGGATTAATCCTGAAGGACAATTGTTATAACAGCACCTATACCCAACGGGGAATGTCATTCGAGAATGCCTTGACGGACGCTATTCTCCTTTCAATGGAAACAAACGGCAATGTGCTGGTGGGAGGATTAGACGAAAAGATTGATCTCATGGATGATCTTTGTTTCATTGCTGATATTGATGGATCAAAACTGGGTGAAGGTGCGAGCTTCTTTTTAATTAATCAGGATGAAGAGGGAGCCGGGATTCAGATTTGCGCTTGTGGCAATCTTCCCTTTCAGCCGGAGACGATGGATGATACAATTGCCAATTTTTTAGGTTCAAATGATTTAGCTGAACCCGGAAAATATCTCTTTGGTAATTCGTCCATCGTCGAAGAAATGTACAATGAAAATGGAGAGGGTATTGAGGTGTCCAATTACTCAGAACATTCAGGAATTTACATGTCAAATTCCGCTTTTGGTCTTCAAATGGCGAGTGAAATGTTATTGAGCGATGCTGAGGAGGATGTAGAAAGCATACTGATTGTCAATAATTTTGGAGACAGGGATTTGGGCTTAATTTACATACGCAAGGTTTGAAGTTTCTAACTACAGTAATAATTCTGTTTTCCTTTCTTGTGGGAGCCTTTATCTACCAGGAAGTCATTAAACTGGGTAAGCTTCCCTTAGTCGAATTGGCGCTGGTTTGTACTGGCATTTTGGTCATCTTGATGACAATTGGTGTCACAACTATTAAATGGAACTACTTTATAAAGTCAATCAATCGCCCGGCGAAGAATCAGATTTGTTTCACCTTCGATGATGGGCCGCACGAAAACACAAAGGGCGTTCTCAAAGTTCTCGCTCATCATGGGGTCAAATCAACTTTTTTTCTGATTGGCAATAGATGCGAGTCCAATTCAGACATTCTTAACCAAATTGTTGAAGAGGGACACATAATTGGCAACCATTCGTTTTCTCACCAAAATAAAATTGGTTGGACTCGTGCTGCTGGTATCGAAGAAGAAATCAACAAAACGAATCATCTTATCAAAGAGATTACAACCAATTGGGAAGTTGATCCGCCGGACGAAGGAGTCGGGCCAAAATTTTACAGACCACCTTTTGGAATTACAAATCCAAATATTGCTGCTGCCGTCCGTCGTTCAGGTATGATTTCAGTTGGATGGAGCATTCGATCTTATGACACAGTCGTCAAGGATAAAAGAAAGTTGATTAAAAAATTGAAACGACGGATAAATAATAAGGGCCACATTGTTCTAATGCATGACTATCTTGATCAGTCAGCTGAAGTTTTGGATGAGCTGATAAATCACTGCAAAGAAAAAGGTATGGAAATTGTAAACCTTGACAGCATAGTCAGGAACAAATGAAGATTTTAATTTTCATAGCACTCGTCATCGCTCCATTTCAAGACGACATTCCGATCAAGGACAAGGACGCCTTCATCAAAAATTTCGACCGGGTTTCTGAAAATACAAGGAGTATTCAATGCGAATTTAAGCAAAGCAAATATCTGTCAATATCAAAGGAACCGCTGGTTTCTACCGGCATCCTGTACTTCGAGGATGAAAAAATGCGCTGGGAACAGAAAACACCTAAGGCTTATGTAATGTGCATCAAGGATGATAAATTGAAAATAAAAGAGGATGGCAAAATCAAAGAACACAGCCTCGGCGACAATAAGTACATGAAAGGGCTAAAAGAAATTATGGTGGGATCTATGACCGGTAATCTCCTGAAGTCTGATCAGTTTGAAACCGAGATCATGGAAAACTCAAGCAACTGGATTGTGAACTTAACTCCCAGAATAAAGCGACTGAAGAAAATGTTTTCTCATATCAAAATGAATTTTAATCGGGAGACCTACAGAATGGAGTCAGTCATCCTAACCGAACAAGGTGGAGATTATACCCGAATCGAATTTCGTAATGCCGTTTTTAACAAGGATATAAACGACCAACTTTTCAATCTTTAGAAGACATTCCCACGCACCGCAGGATATCCCCATCCTTTTCAATCTTTAGAAGACATTCCCACGCACCGCAGGATCCGCACCGCAGGATATCCTCATCCTGCGGAACGGCCAATCTGAGCTTCGCAGGATATCACCATCCTGCGGAAAGGTTAATTCTCTAAAGATTTTTACTTTTGTCCTTAAGATTGACTCCACGATATATTATGACCCCTTTTTTTATTGTTAACAGCAAAAGTATTTCAGAAGAAAGCTGGGATTTGAATATCACTTTGAATACTGATCATCCGGTCTACGAAGGTCACTTTCCTGAAAAAGCAATCGCACCCGGTGTTATGCTAACCGAGATGGTAAAACACATTCTGGAAGAAGAGTTTGCACATAAATTAAGGATGACGGCTGCGAGAAACATCAAATTTTTAAATCTAATGCTACCTGAAAATGCTTCGGATTTGAACTTAAGCATGGAGGTCGATCAGTCTGATGGTATTGCCATAAAAGCCGAGGCAAAAATCGGCGAAGATATCTATTTTAAAATCTCGGCTAGCTATGAAGCCATAGATCAAAACTAAACCCAATTCCCCTTGAGGGAACAGCAAGGGGGTGAATAACGACAATCCAAATAACAATTATCCGACTCAGTTTAGCGACCATAAATGCTGCGTTATTATTCCGACCTATAACAATGAAAAGACAGTCGGAAAGGTAATTGAAGAAGTTTTGACTTATTGCAGGGACGTTATTGTGGTGAACGACGGTGCTACAGATTCTACTCAAGAGATTATCGAAGGTTTTGGTGACAGTGTCCATCTGATTGTTCATCCTAAGAACATTGGAAAAGGAATGGCATTGCGCAACGGATTCAAGAAAGCCGCTGAGTTAGGATTTGATTATGCCATAAGTATCGACTCTGACGGACAGCACTTTGCTGAGAATCTTCCCGATTTTTTAGTAGCGAGTAAAGAAAACCCGGGGGCTCTGATTATGGGATCAAGAAATATGGATCAGGAAGGCGTTCCGGGAAAAAGCTCTTTTGGAAATAAGTTCTCCAACTTCTGGTTTTATGTCGAGACCGGAATAAAGTTGCCTGATACACAAACGGGCTATCGGCTCTATCCGATAAATGAAATCGTCAAGAAAAAATACTTCACCAAAAAGTTTGAATTCGAAATTGAGGTGATCGTAAAAATGGCGTGGCGTTTTGTTCCTTTTGTGTCGATTCCGGTAAAAGTCTTCTACGCCCAGGAGGACAGAGTTTCTCATTTCAGACCCTTCTGGGATTTTTGCCGAATTGGATTTCTTAACAGTTGGTTGGTAACGCTAACGCTGATCTGGCATCTCCATGTTCGCCTGATCAGAAAAGTGTGGAAGAAAGGACTCTGGACGACTTTTAAAGATGAGCTGAGCAATAAGAATGAATCAAACCTCAAACGTGCATCGGCAATTGGCTTTGGAATTTTTATGGGGATCATTCCGATCTGGGGATTTCAGATGCTGGTAGCCGCCGCTCTTGCGAAACTGATGAGGTTGAATGTTATTCTAACCTTGGTCTCTTCAAATATTTCTATTCCACCCATGATTCCGCTCTTGCTTTTTCTAAGCTATTGGTGTGGTGGAATTGTGATCAACGATAGCATAGAACTGAATTGGAATGCAGAATTGACCTTATCGGATATGTATCTGAACCTGAAGCAGTACGTCATTGGCGCGTTCATTTTTGCTGCCGCAGCCGGTATAAGTATGTTCTTTATCTCATGGGGGCTATTATCAGTGATTCGACGCGAGGCGAAATAGAACATTTCAACCAGACAGTTTTTCATATCTTTAAGCTAACAGGAGAGTTTGTCCATGATGGCAAAGTCGCTTTCAATAGAACAGAGATAAACATTAGTTTAAGTTCAGGCATTTATTTAAAAATAACCAAGCAATGAGCACATTTATCCGAATTAGAACTGTGAATGAAAAAATATAATTTTCTTTGGTTGGTAACTATTTTGATAGTTATATTCATTTCAGGATCAGCTTTCTCTAACCTAAATGTAGTTTACAAGGGGATACCCCCATGCGACACAATTAAACTTAAGGACGGAACTGCAATTGTAGCAAATGTCGAACAAATAAATACCAGGAAAGTAATCTATACAAAATGCTATGATGCATACCTGGGTACTTTCAATGAACGCGTAAATACCATCGATACGGTAATTTGGGATTCAAAGGAAGAAGTGGTTCTTTGGAATGAAATGCTCATCACAATAGAAGAGGCCCAAAAGCCTGAGAACTTATCAGAAAAATATAACAAAGTAGGGAGCATATTTTTGAAGTTGTCGATTGTTAGCATACTTGGTGGAGCAGCTGTTGGAACTGGATTAATCGTATTGGATTCATGGATCAATTCCCAACCATCTACATTTAGTTTTAACAGTAAAATCACTGGAATCGGGTATATAATAGCAGGTGCCATTGGCGGAGGTGTGTTGATTTATCTTGGAATAAAGAAGAAGAGAAAATCTGTCAAGAAGGCTTTGCTAGGCAGGAAATGATAAGTTTTCTGCTCATCGCTCCGCAGTAGCTGTGCTGCTGCGGCCTACGACCCTGCTGGCGCGAGCGTCTCGCTCGTGCTACCCAAACAATACAATTCTATCTTGCTCATCGAGCAAATCTATAAACTATTCTTAGTGATTGAACGGCATGGTCATGAGCGGGACGCTCGCGCCAACCTGCGTGGTTGAATTATTCGCCTTCCGAAATGAGAAGAAACCAAGATAGCATTCCAATTAAAAGGTGTTAATATCAGGTTAACAAGACCCCTTTTCTTGGACACAAAGCCCATTATTCCCTAACTTAGTACTATGAGACGCTTTAAAGCCGTCATATTACTCTTTGTTTTCGCCTGGTCTTTCATCGGATTTAATATGGAAGGTCATTACTGTAATGGTGAGTTAACCGACTTATCAATCGTCGGAAAAGCACATTGTGAAGGTAATTGTAGCTCTCATCAAATGATTCACGAAGAATCACATGCCGATCATTATTCGCACAAAGACAAAAAGTGTATCGAGAAGTCGGATTGTGAAAAACAATGTGAGTCTGAACAAAAGAAAGGCTGCTGCAAAACTGAAAGGCTTTCCGACCTTTCAAATCTCGAATATTCAGTTCAGCTGAATGTCGTACATCCCATCGTTCTACTTTCAGTTCTTTTGGACTGCAATCTGTTCGTTGAAGAAACGGAGGAAAGCTGTACTGCCTGGGAAGAATACGACGAGCCCATACCTGATAAGGATAGACCTATTCTGTATCAGTCCATCTTAATTTGATAATGTTCTAAACCGATCTGCCTGAAGCGGATCAGATTGAACTTTTGTGAGCGGAAGCTCTATAATTATCAAATTAATCCAATGAATAAAATAATAGTATTAATCTTCTTTTTTACCTCTTTCGGACTTTGGTCGCAGCATGAGTCTGATAGCAAAATTGTCGTGAAAGGGAAAGTTGTGACCACCAAGCGAAATGGATCGACTGAGGCGGTTCCGGGTGCCAAATTGAAGTGGGCGAAGGGAACCCAAATGGCCATGACGCAGACGGATGGAAGCTTTAAAATTGCTACCCATGAGCTACCTGACACACTCTTCATTAAATTTACAGGATTTGAACTGCTCGTCTATGTCGTTGAAGATCCCTCAATTAATTACGAATTCAACTTAAAAGAAGGTCATGTCTTAAACGGTATAGTAGTAATCGCCAAGAACCTGAATAAGCACATTGATCTGATCAGCCCTTTCAATATCGAACATATTGGTCAGAATGAACTGCGAAAAGCCGCATGTTGTAATCTCTCAGAGTCATTTGAAACAAACGCCTCGGTAGACGTCAACATTACGGACGCTGTCTCCGGCGCCAAGAAAATTCAGATGCTTGGTCTTGATGGAGTTTATACCCAACTTCAGTGGGAGAATATTCCACTCGTTAGAGGTCTCTCTACATCTTACGGACTCAACTTTACTCCCGGAACCTGGATCAACTCAATCCAAATAACAAAAGGAACCGGATCCGTCGTTAATGGATATGAATCCATGGCAGGAGTGATCAATCTTGAACTTATAAAGCCTGCAGATGGGCCACGAATTTATGTAAATCTATATGGGAATAAATTCTCCAGAGTGGAAGCAAATATACACGGTGCCAAAATCTTCAGTAAGAAGTGGAGCGTTATGAATTTTTTGCACGTCTCGCATCAACAATTTGAGTCGGATGTGAACAAGGATGGTTTTCGCGATATGCCAATCGGCTATTTATTTGCCGGTATGCATCGCTGGTCCTATGAAGGAAAAAACAAGGAAGCTAAATTTGGTGTTAGAGCTGTATTCTCGGATAAGTTAGGAGGACAATTAGGATCGACTAAGACCGATATAGCACCAATTTGGAGCGCATCCTTTAGAACCGAACACCTGGAACTTTTCGGGAAGAACGGATATTTTTTCGACAAGAGACCACATGCCAGTATGGGATTGATAGCCCAGGCTAAATATCATCGCATGCGAAATACATTTGGCCTGACGACTTATGACGGAACTCAGAAAAAAATATATTTCAATGCCATTTTCAGCGATATCATAAAGAATACGAATCATTCCTACAAAACAGGCGCGAGCATTATTTTGGATGACTATAACCAAACGTACAATGATTCAAATTTTTTGAAAACTGAGATAGTTCCGGGTGCATTTTTCGAGTATACCTTTAATCGGAATGATAACTTCATTTTAGTGGCCGGACTTAGAGGAGACTATCATAATTTATATGGACCATTGGTCGCACCGCGATTGCACGCCAAATGGAATATCAAAAAGCGAAGTGTGCTACGATTGAGCACAGGTCGTGGATTGAGAGTTCCGAATCCTTATGCCGATTACCAAAGTTATATGGCAAGTGCACGACTTTGGATTGTTAATCCGAATATTCAGCCCGAAGATTGTATTAGCTCAGGTGTCACTTATACTCAGAAGTTTGAAACATGGAGGGAAGTATCATCCATATCGTTTGATTACTTCTATACTTATTTCTTCAATTCTCTGTTGGCTGATTTGGATCAGGGACCCAATGAAATACATCTGTACAACACAAATGCAACTTCCTTTTCTCATTCGGCGCAGGTGGAATTATCCTTTAAACCGGTGAAGGGTCTCGAATTACGTTCGGCATTTAAGTTTTATGATGTTCAGGCAGACTTCGGCGGCAGTTTGCAACAGAAAGCGTTTGTTCCACGATATCGTGCACTATTTAATGTTGGCTACACACCCAGAAATAAAAAGTGGATGTTTGACGTGACCGGTAATTTTGTCGGTAAAAAGCGATTACCGTCGCTGGCGGGCAATCCTGTGGAGCATCAACGTCCCCAAGAATCCGAGACTTATTGGTTGCTAAACAGTCAAATTACCTATAACTTTAAACGTTTCAGTATTTATCTGGGTGGAGAGAATTTACTCAACGTAATTCAAAAAGACGCAATTATTGCGGCAGACGATCCTTTTGGTTCGTATTTTGATGCCACACAGATATGGGCACCAATAAGTGGTTTGAACATTTATGGCGGACTGCATTTTGAAATTGATCAAAAGGTGGAAAAGAAGCCTGAGAATTTATAAAAGAATAGATATGAAAAACATAATAGGAATAATCATGCTAATGTTCGTCTTCACTTCTGCAAGTGCACAGGGAACGGCGGTCAATGCAGCAAAGAAAAAGATAAACATTGTTTCCTTCGAAACTTCGGCAATTTGCGAATCCTGTAAAAAACGGATTGAAAA
>CAZCAD010000129.1:0-8102 GCA_964496525.1 uncultured Flavobacteriales bacterium
CCTAAACTCATATCCGGCATTTAGTATTTCTTCGTGCAGATTGGCTCGATCAGAAACGAGGCGGTCATTATCGAACAGCCATTTTTCATTCTCCACATCGTTACGAAGTTTTGTATTAAATGGAATAGGAATATTTAGATTGACACCGGTTGAAAAGAAGGATCTGTTTCCCTCGTTAAGCAGTTGGTAGTAGTTATATCTCAAATATGGCTTTCCAAACTGATGGTACCAGCGGTAATAATCCTTATACACTCGACTTCCTAAAATGCTGTCGCTTTGTGCCTCGACCAGGGCGAATATACTTTCGTAATCCAAGTCAATTAGTGGTAGGTTCTGCGGATCAAGTTGTAATGAATCGGTATCAATATTGAGATAATAGTTGTACGTTTTATATACCTTGATCAAGCTCTCGACTTCTGATAACCTGGTTTCAACGTCAATTAGCTGCTCCTTTTTGATTTTTTTTAGTAGAACAAGCTCTGTGATGATATCATGCTGATCTTCGAGTTGCAAGCTCCGTCTATCAAGCAAGTGAATTTTTATCTCGTTAAAAATATAGATGGTTTGGTCGAAACGCTTCAAGAAATGGAAGTTCTCATTTGCCACCTCACTCTGTAGCTTCTCTCGCATTAAGCGATCTTCAAGAATTCGGGCCCTGACCTTGTTCTCCAGTAATCCACCTTTGAAGACTTGCCATTGTACTCCTGCCTGAAATCTTCGGCTATAGTTCAGATTCTCTTCCAAATCTCCTATGGTTGGATTGATATTCTCAAGGTAACTTCCGGTAATGTCGAGGCCCCAGTCCCTTCTTAATAATGCTTGCCGCTTCTCAATATAGTCAGATCGACTACTGAAATTCATTTGTCTTTCTGATCTGGAAATATAGTCGAGCACGGCAAGTGATGTATCCTAGAATCGAATTGGCTGATAATTCGAGTCGTCAAAGAGTGAAAGAAGGGTGTCAACTTTTTGAAAAAATAGCTCATCGTTCTGAGCGAATGTAAAATTCCCAATGGCCAATGAAAACAATATAAGCAGTAGTTTTTTCATCTCAATTTTTAGCCGTCTACCTGCCATGCCTTCGGTAGGTAAACCGGTAAAGGCGGGCGCAAAGATACCGTTTTTTTAGTAGAAGTACATGCAATCCAGCGTCAGGGAGCTAGCTATCCAAAAGGGTAATTTCCTCCGCACAGCGAAAGTGACCCTGGGGGCAACTCTTATGACCATGCAAACCGCACGGACGGCAGTCTATTTTTACGGAAATTTGCTTGATTTGGTTATCGTCTGAGAGGGGACCGAAGCCAAATTCTGGAATTGTCGAGCAAAAGAAGGCTGTAACTGCCGCGTTTACAGAGCTTGCAAGGTGCAATGGAGCAGAATCGTTGACATAAGATCGCTCTGCATCTTCCATAAGCGCAGCAGACTGTAAAAAGGACAATTTACCGGCCAAATTACGAACGCTTTCAATTGCTGCTGCCGACTTAATTTCTTCAAGATAATCAATGTCCTCGGGGCCTCCCAGGAGATAGATATTCTTGTACTTATCCATGGACTTGAGCATGACAATCCATTTTTCCATCGGCAACTGCTTTGTAAACCAGACTGATGCCGGTGCCATTACAAGGTAAGGGTCAGATTTTAAGGCCGAGACGGATGTATAATCTTGGTCTGAGGGATAAAGTTTTGGTTTCTTCAGTTCAAATGACGCTTTTGGCCATAAGTTCAAAAGTTCATGGTTGCGCTCGATCTCATGTTTCCCACTTTCCATTTCATGTTTAACTGTTTTGGTGAAGAACCTGGCCATTGGACTCTGCTGATAGCCCGCTTTGAAACTGGCCTTGCAACGCATAGCCAGAAAACCGGCTGAGGCGAATCGTTGAAGATTGAAGACTGCATCGTATTCGATTGATCGTAATTCGGCGGACAGTTTTCTGAGATTCCTGTATTTCCCACTTTCTTTCTCCCAAACATGAATAGTTCGTATTCCGGGATTGTTCTCTAACAAACTCTCGTTTCCTTTTCTTAGGACAAAATCAATTTGAGCATCGGGCAATGTCGCTCTGATCGATTCTACCATCGACGTGGCAAGAATCACGTCTCCGATAAAAGCGGTTTGTATAATGAGAATTTGATCCAATTCAATCGCTTTTTGGATATCGATTTCGAATAGATTCCTCTATAGGAATGGCCTTCCCTTTTTCATCAATTCGCACAAAAATGAAAAATGTTGAACAGACAATTTCCTCTTTATGTGTATAAAAATTCATATTTCTCGCTTCGATATACATAGTCAGTGAACTCTGTCCAATGTCCTTTATCTCACCGTAAATATTGACTTGTTCACCTGATTTTACAGGCTTTTCAAAGATCAGTTCATCGATCTTCACGGTTACCATATTCGGATTTTGACAAACATTACATGCCCAGGTGGCTGCTATTTCATCCAACCAGGCAATCATTATCCCACCAAACAGATTTCCATGGACTCCAATGTCCTTGGTCATACACATTTTCATTCCGAGTTTTTCCATCGTTATAACTTAAATGAGCGAGCATTCTCTGCCCACATTTTATTTGTAAAGGACATTCCTATTTTGTGACTTCCCTTTCCCATTTCGATCAGCTCTTTATCGTTCATCTTCATAAATTTCATCATTACCTGTTTCAGAGCACCACTGTCCCCCGCTTTGAAAATGAACCCATTCTCCTTTAAATACTTTTCACCTGAACCAACAGCATCACTTACAATCATCGGGAAACCGGAAATCGCGAATTCCTGAACAGATACGCCCCAGGGCTCAAATTTTGATGGAAGGATGTAAACGGAAGTTTGTTCAATATATTTTTGAAGTTCAGCGGGTTGCACAAATCCGAAATGTTGAATTTTTTCATGCTCTACTTTATTATCCCACTCATCCCCTGCTCCTACACACCACAATTCGGATGTTCTTTTTGCAGTTCTACAAAAGCATTCCACATTTCAAAGATTCCCTTGTGTTCAACATAGCGTGCAACATACAAAAAACGTTTTGGTGGATTACTCTCTTTTGGGGGAAAGGTCAATGCAAACATTTGTGCAAACAATTCCACATCCGCACAATAGAAATTCTTAACCACCTTACCTTTAAAGCCCAATTTTTCGGCATACTTCTTCTGAATATCACCCGGCACCCATGCATGTGTGAATCTTTTTTTTAAGTATAAATTGGATAGCAAACTCAAGGCTCGCTGCTTCAAACTTCCATTCCAGTGATTATCCAAGGTCAATACCACCGGAATTCTTTTTTTAAATGATTTTGCCAGCTTCAAGTATTCTTTGTCCATCCATCCACTACAAATCAGAATGTCCGGTCCAAATGCATCCAACTGTTCTTGTAAATCCGACAAGCTGAATTGACTTTTGTCCAACTGCTTAAAATTGTCGCTATCTTCCAGTTGAAATGGAGCCTCATCATTATTTACGGGCCAGCGAATTACCATAACACTGTTTCTTTGAGCCAATTCTTTTACACCGGCTAAAAAATAGCCGGCCACTTCGCTATATAAAAATGCTATTTTTGCTTCAGCCATTTTGGAGCCCCGGAGTGTGGGTCCACAAAAATAGCTTTTTGACCAATGAATAAACTAAAACACACTTTTTTTTGCTCAGATGTTGATAACCTTCTTTTATCGGAAAAGGAGAGTAAGCATGCCCTGAAGGTTCTGAGGATGAAAGTGGGAGACCGGTTTATACTCATAAATGGTCAAGGAGCGAAATGCATTTGCACGATTAATGAAA
Organism: uncultured Flavobacteriales bacterium; assembly: GCA_964496525.1. Taxonomy (GTDB): domain Bacteria; phylum Bacteroidota; class Bacteroidia; order Flavobacteriales_D; family Crocinitomicaceae; genus JAKSBJ01. The sequence goes on from CAZCAD010000129.1 coordinate 3,779, forward strand.
CAAGTGGTAGAAAAGTTGGCTTTACAGTTAATGAAAAGACTACGACTAAAAGGAGGAAAGAAGGCCTTGTTCATATAGCGATAGCACCGACAAAGAGTTTTGATCGTTTTGGTTTTTTCGTAGAGAAAGCTGTGGAACTTGGTATAGATCGCATCAGCCCAATTATTACACAAAACTCTGAAAGAAGCAGTTTGAATATGGAGAAAATAGAAAAAAAAGTAATTGTATCGTTGAAACAGTCCGGAGGCACTCATTTACCAGAGCTTGATGATACTATGAATCTTGACCGGTTCCTTACCCTTCAGGACTTGTGTAATGATCGTTTCATAGCGCACTGTGGAGAAGAAACGGCCAAAAATAAGCTTGACGTGTTGATAAAAAATGCTAAAAATGCGGTAATTTTAATAGGCCCGGAAGGAGATTTTAGGCCGGAAGAAATTATCTTAGCAAAAGAAAATAACTTTGTTCCCGTTAGCCTCGGTGACTTAACTTTAAGAACAGAAACAGCCGGATTAATTGCATGTCACATCGCACGTTTAACATTTGGATAATCTTAATTTCCTGCCTGCTAAGCCACAACGCCAGGGGTCAGGAAGGATCATATCAGATAGCGCTTTTGAAGTACAACGGTGGTGGAGATTGGTATGCAAATCCGACAGCATTGCCCAATCTTGTTAAGTATTGTAACAAGAATCTCGGCACCAATATTTCGAATGACATTGAAACCGTAGATGTCGGCGATCCGTCCATTTTTAACTATCCCTTTGTTCATATGACCGGGCATGGCAACGTTGTCTTTTCTTCTGAAGATGCCACAAATTTGAGAAACTATTTGCTCGGAGGTGGATTTCTCCACATCGATGATAATTACGGAATGGATCAATTTATTCGTTCTGAGCTAAAAAAAATATTCCCGAACAACGATTTGGTCGAGTTACCTTTTACGCACGGTATTTTTCACCAGAAGTTTGATTTTCCGAAAGGCTTGCCTAAAATTCACAAGCATGACGATAAGCGTCCACAGGCACTTGGCATTCTGCACGAAGGACGATTGGTTCTACTTTACACATACGAGACTGATTTGGGAGATGGCTGGGAGGATCCTGAAGTTCATGGAGATACACCCTCGAAACGGACTGCAGCACTGAAAATGGGAGCAAACATTATTCAATATGCGTTTACTGCGTTTCACTAGCTGTTTTCTTCTTCTACAAATTGGATTGACACCATATACCCAAGGTGATTCAACTGTTTATATTACTTCACCGTATCGAACTGAACCCAGCCCGTATTTCAAATTTTCAATTCTCGAACGCGGTTTTCCAAAAGATTCGCTTGAATTAGCAATTGAAGCCTTGGATAAGACCAAGAGAAACAGCTGGAGTCGAGAAGATAGCCTACGATTTGCTCAAGCCACATTGAGAATCGGGAATGTAAACTTATCGGAACATTACTTCAACCGACTGGAGATTGATTATGATACTGAAAGCGAATTCTGGTGGGATCATTTGATGCTTCATATTCTCACTGCTGAATATTCGGAGGGTTTAAGAATCATCAATAACGATCAGCCCGGGGTCTTGCAGTTTTCTCAAATCTATTTTATTCAGCGGATTTTCGTCGCTAAACTTGAGCATTCAAGAGAGCCTAAAAACTGGTACAAGAATAACAGCATTTTTAATTGGGAGATTGATTCAACAATTGTATATGATAAACGCAGCTCTGAATTTAAGGAAAATATACTGGCTCCAGTTCTGAGAATGGATGCTGTACTTGAGTTAACCATTCGCTACGTACACCAAGACGATCCCATTGTCTCCAGGTCATTCTTTGAGATGGGGAAAATTCTGGAAGCATATTTTAGTTTATCGCAGGCCTACATCGCTTATTCTGTGGCAAGACAATATAATGGGAGGGATAAAGAAATTCTAGAGCGTCTGAGGGGAACAAAGGCCAAATTATTGATAAAAAAATACAAGATTCCGAATTTCCGTAAATATTTCCCGCGGATAGAAGATTATCGATTTGATTATGAGGTATTGAAGGAAAAAATCCTTAAAGCGCAACAAGATAGCAGTGAATTAATAAAACCGGAATTACTAAGAAAAGCCAAAAAAAAGGATCCTCCCATAAGATCGGACTTCATCTTTTTAATTGGACTGGGGCTGATGTTCCTTCTTGTTTTATTCTTTGTCAAAAGCAGACGAAAATAAAAATGACCATCTTGGAATAGATTTTGTTTATTTAAACCTTGATAACATGAAGAAAACAGCATACATATTGACACTTCTTATTGCCACGGGCTTATTTGCCTGCGGAAGTACCAAAGATGCGACAAGCGGAAACGCTGAATCTGCAGCCGAAGACGCCGTTCCTAAGGCCAAAATAGTCAATGACCTTTCAACCTATCGAAATACTGCGGCATTGACAATTAAGAGTGTATTAATCAAAGGTGATTTGATGACCATGAATGTTCAATACTCAGGTGGATGTGAGGAACATGAGTTCAAACTGCTGGGTTCTGCTATGATTGAAAAAACGATGCCGGTAAAGAGAGGAATCATACTATATCATGATAATAAAGGTGACAGTTGCAGGGAGTTGGTGGACGACATTCTTGTTTTTGATATCAAGGATTTAGGAATTTCCAAACAGGAAGTCGTTTTGATTCTGGATGGATATGAAACACCTCTACCCTACAGACTCTAATAGTTTTCCTTATATAAGGTGGCGAACGATTTCGCAAAATACGTCAAGATTATATCTGCACCCGCTCGTCTGATGCTAAGCAACATTTCAGGCATCGCTGCATCATATTCCAACCAGCCCTTTTCACAGGCCGCCATCAGCATAGCATACTCGCCACTAACATTGTATGCCGCTATGGGCAAATGTGAACTTTCTTTTAAGACATGTATCACATCCAAATAGCTGAGAGCCGGTTTTACCATTAAGAAATCGGCGCCTTCACTTTCATCCAATCTCGCTTCCCGTAAAGCCTCTATTTTATTTGCCGGATTCATTTGATACGATTTCTTGTCCCCATCTTTTGGAGCAGAACCAAGAGCGTCTCTAAAAGGTCCGTAAAAGGCCGAAGCATATTTGGCCGTATATGACATGATCGAAACATGATCGAAATTTTTAGCATCAAGGGTTTCTCTTAGATAACGAACTCTACCATCCATCATATCAGAAGGACCAATAATATCGATTCCTGCCTGAGCTTGAGCCAAGGCCATTTTGCCAAGAATATCCAGTGTTTTGTCATTGACAATCTGCCCATTCTCCACCAGACCGTCATGTCCATCAGAGCTATAAGGATCCATTGCCACATCACTCATTAAAACAATTCCGGGAAACTCCCTTTTGATCTGATCAATAGCCTTCAAGTAAAAATTATCATCTGCAAAAGCATAGGACGCAATCTTATCTTTGAATTTATCCGGAACAACGGGAAAAAGTACAAAGGTGTGTAAACCGAGATTAACCGATCCTTCTATCTCCTTAAAAACACCGTCCAAATCATGTCTAAAAATGCCCGGCAATGATGAAATTTCGCTGCTTCCAAAATCGGGATGATTGATAAAGAGTGGATATATTAAATCCGATGGTCGAAGAACGGTCTCCTCTATCATTTTTCGAATGTGAGGACTTTTTCTATTTCGTCTCGGTCTGCTTAACATACAAGCATTTTTTCAAAAATACTAAATCTTAAGTCCTGCACCATTTTACTGCGATTTAATTGAATAATTTTTTTAGTTTTGAGTCAAATTGCATTCTATGAATTTTAGCCTGAGGCCCATTTTACCATTTTTTATGGTATTCCTACTATTTTCTTGTGGTGGAGGCGGCATCGAGATTGACTCGGATGACCCCGATGGCCAGGAATTAATCGTCGTTAGTAACCGTGTTCTGGACTCCACGCAATCATTGAATACGAAAATACACGGGAAAATGTTTTCACTCCCGTCACCAATTCAGATGGCTTCGCTAATTAAGGAAAATGTGGCAGTATTCAACGAAGGTATTTTATCCGATCCTGAAAATGTTGGAGTTTACACTACTGAGTTTAAGCGTGCCCTTAATATGGGTGTATATGGAGCTGATTTGGGATATGCCACTATTTACGAAAAAAACACAAAAGCCATCTCTTATCTCTCTTCAATTGAAAAATTGTCAGATGAATTAGGTATTTCCGGGGCATTTAATCAAAACCTGCTTGAGAGATTTATCGAGAATGGAAATGATAAAGACTCGATGCTTGTGATTATGTCGGAAGGATATAGAGAGGGAGACAAATTCTTAAAAGACAACGAGCAACACA
>CAZCAD010000130.1:0-7977 GCA_964496525.1 uncultured Flavobacteriales bacterium
AGTACGTCGATTGGGCTGCAAATCGAATTCAAATTATGGCCGGTTCGGGTGTAGATGGCACAAACGCCCTTGAACTCAGCAGGACAGGGATTTCGGCACTTCACTTTAGCGCAAGAGAGGCTCAACTGGTCGATGATCCACTTGGATTTGGAACTAATTACATAGTTGACGAAAAAAAGATAATGGGTCTTTTATCAGTAATGGCTTAGTGCTTCCTATGAGTCATTTAAAACGTCTTATATTTGATTTTCAATTGTACCCCTTGGTTCCAACTATAAAAATACTACTCTTTGGCTTGCTGTTTTGTCCAACCTTGGCAGCACATGCGATCGATGATGAATCAGATTCCTTAATTCGTCAATTAACATACGAAGAAGTTCCGGAACATAAGATCAGCATCTTAATTAAATTATCTCGCCACTACGGTAAAATTAGCGCTGATTCTGCGCTGATCTACGCCGAACAGGCCATTTTACTTTCAAATCAATTGGAAAATGATAGTTTGCTCAGTTCCGCATTGAATCAATTGGGAAATGTGTACACCGCGATGGGTAAATATCATCCCGCAGTAAAAGCATTCAAAAAAGCTGCGGATTATGCTACGGGACTCAAGGATGAATACGATAGAAAGGGTCGAATAAATAATAATTTGGGGATGGTTTATTACTATCTCGACGACCGTGAAATGACTTTTGACTATTTTGGGAGAGCCGCAGATCAATTTATTCAAAGTAAGGACACCGTAAGCGCCGTAACAGTGATTAACAATCTGGCGGGCGTTTACCTACAAGATAATCAGTTCCAGAAAGCTCTTGAGTACTTTAAAAGAGGATATCAACTGGCAGTAGCAATTCAGCATAAAAGCATTGAAGGTGTACTGTTGTCCGGTATGGGCTCTGCCTACATTAGTTTGGAAGAATATGACAAAGCTCTTCCGGCACTAATCAAATCGCTTAAGATTAAAGAGACTCTCGGTAATAAGGTAAGTACAATGCATTCAATTTCGGCATTGGGAGATTGCTACTATAAAATGGAGAAATATGATAATGCGCTGTTTTACTTTCACGAGTTGGAAGCAATGTCAGAAGGCCGAGGTTTTCTTAATTTAGAAAGGAAAGCTTACGACAATTTGTACCTGATCTATCGTGATAAGAAACAATTCAGGGAGTCACTTGATTATTACACGAAAAGACAGACAATCATTGACAGCATTTTTACCGCCGAAAATATTGCGCTTAATGAAGAATTGAAAATCGAGTACCAAAGAGAGAATCATCTCAAAGAGCTCGAATTGTTAAAAAAGAGCGAGATCATCAAGCAAAAGGAAATTGATGAACAAGATCTTTTTATTCTCATCCTTATAGCAGGTGGATTTCTGATTATACTGTTTTCTGGTTTTATTTATTATAGACTTCGTGATTCAAAAAAGAAAAATCTCATTATCAGGGAACAGAAGAAGATTGTAGAATTTAAGAACGATGAGATTACTTCAAGCATTAACTACGCAAAACGAATTCAGCAGGCCATGTTGTCCTCGGAGGATAAAGATGCGGATGATCTTCCCGACCATTTCATCTTTTTTAAACCAAAAGACATTGTTAGTGGTGATTTTTACTGGATTTCAAATCGAAAGGATTATTTTTATCTGGCAGTTGTCGATTGTACCGGACACGGAGTTCCCGGAGCCTTTTTAACAATGCTTGGAACTGCCTTCTTAAATGAGATAGTCGGTGATGATGTGCTTATTTCGCCATCGCAAATTTTGGATTTATTAAGGAACCGAATTATCAAAGAGCTCAGACAATCAATTGAGGATACGAAGACGAGTAAAACCCGCGACGGAATGGACATTTCATTGATTCGAATCAATAAGAGCGATCTGAGTGCCGAATGGGCAGGTGCAAACAATCCCCTTTGGATATTGAGAGCCGGGTCTAAAGAGATAGAAGAACTGAAAGGAGATAAACAACCCATTGGTATCTCTTTTCAAATGGATCGGTTTTCCAATCACAAGTTCAACTTGGCCAAAGGAGATAGAATTTATCTTTTCTCCGATGGATATGTCGACCAATTCGGTATACCTATAATCGGCAGTAAAGCCAAGAAATATAGAGCTAAACAACTTAAACAACTGTTTGAACTCAACAAATCGGTGAGTCTGGTTAAACAGCAGGTTTTATTAGACACAAGCTTATTGAAATGGATGGGAAGCTTGGATCAAATCGACGACATCTGTGTAATCGGAATGGAATTATAATGAAGCAAGGTCTGGCAGTAATATTATTGATTCTTGTCTCAACCGGATCATCTGCTCAACACGAAATCATTCTTCTAAATAACAACTGGCAATTCCGGAAGGCCGATTCAACAAATTGGTATAATGCGACTGTTCCGGGGACAATTCACACTGACTTATTTGATAATCAATTGATCGGTCATCCTTATAGCGGTAATAATGAGCAGAAGCAACAATGGATCGAGAAAGAATCCTGGACTTATCAAACCAAGTTTAACCTGACTGAGGAACAAGTCAATAATCAACACATAGAGCTGGTATGTGAAGGTCTCGATACTTATGCGGAGATTGCCATAAACGGAGTGAAAATTGGAAATACGACCAATATGTTCAGATCATACAGCTATGACCTTAAAAAGCAGCTGCAACTTGGTTCAAATACGATAACAATTGAGTTTAAATCTCCTCTAAAAGTCAATAGGCAGAAAGTCCTTGATAGCAAATACACCCTTGCTGCTGGAAACGAAACTCAAGATTTAGCTGTTTCACCCTATACCAGGAAAGCGACCTACCATTTCGGATGGGACTTTGCACCACGATTCGTGACATGTGGAATCTGGAGACCGATCTATCTGCGTTGCTGGGATAAAATTAGAATCAAAGATGTGCAGATTACAACTGATGAGGTCAACGATCTAAGGGCAATTATTAATCTTCGAATTGAACTCGATGGTGAAATAGCGAATCATGGGCCATATACCTTAAAATGTGGACAATCCATGCGAATGGTTCATCTGTTGGGAGATCAAAGTTTTCTTGAACTAAAACTACAAATAAATAATCCTAAACTTTGGTATCCAAATGGTTATGGAGAATCTTATGTTTATCGTATGGCGGTTGAAATCTCAAATAAAGAAGGCCTATTGGATGGAGAAGAAATTAGCTTCGGAATCAGGGAAATTGAGCTGATTCAGGAAAAAGACGATATAGGAACCTCATTCTACTTCAAAGTAAATGACCAAAAAGTCTTTTGTAAAGGAGCAAATTACGTTCCCCAAGACATGTTCTTGCCAAATGTAAAAGCGGTGGATTATCGAAGGCTACTCACGCAGGCAAGAGATGCCAATATGAACATGATTCGTGTTTGGGGAGGTGGAATTTATGAAAATGATCTGTTTTACGATCTCTGCGATAGCCTGGGACTAATGGTCTGGCAAGATTTCATGTTCGCTAATAGTTTATACCCCAACGATATTGAATTCAAACATAACGTGCTCGAGGAAATAAGAGAAAACATCGTACGACTCCGCAATCATCCTTCTCTGGCAATCTGGTGCGGCAATAATGAAATTGAAGTGGCCTGGACTAATTGGGGCTGGCAGGAAAAGTATAAATACTCGCCTGAAGATTCAACTGCACTGTGGAAGAACTATAATGAGATATTCAATGAAATGATTCCGATGGAACTGCAGCGTCTTGATTCAGCACGAGCATACACCTCCACCAGCCCACTGTCGAACTGGGGAAACCCAAAGGGACTAAATCATGGAAGCATGCATTATTGGGGCGTTTGGCACGGAAAACGGCCCTTAGAAACTTACGCTTCAAACGTTGGAAGATTTATGGTTGAATATGGATTTCCATCCTATCCGAACCTCAAGACAATTGAAAAATATATCGATCTGGAAATCGCGCCTGATGACAACTTTCAAAACAGGCAGAAAAGCTATATCGGCAACGGAATGATTACCGACAACATTATAAAATACTTTGAAGAATTTACCGACATTAAAGATTGGATTGCAAAAAGTCAGGCCGTTCAAGCTCACGCACAAAAGTTGGCCATCCATGCGCATCGATTAAAGGCCGGACACTGCATGGGCAGCTTAAGCTGGCAACTCAACGACTGTTGGCCCGGGGCATCCTGGAGTCTCATTGACTATGAAGGTAAACCCAAAACAGCCTATTTTGAAACCAAAACTCAATTTTTACCGCTAATTATTATTCCTGAAGTTAAGGACAGTATGGTGGTCTTAACAGCAGTATCCGATTATACCGAACGAAAGGATTTTCAACTTACACTATACTTTGTCGATAGTACCAATCTAACATATCAGAGCTTTGTGGAAGATTTTAGCTTGGATTTTCTGGAATCCAAGGAGATACTGAGTGTGTCAGTAAACAGTCTCAACAGAGAATTTAAACCAAATAGTCACTTCATTCAGTTTTCCGTAAAGGATATCAAGAGCGGTGAAATAATTTCCGACGATAACTTTCTATTCGGAAAACCGGCCAAAAGAAACATCCCTATTCACAAAATATGACTCAAAAGTTTAGGTTTTAAGCCTGAACAAGTGTCACCAAACTTTCATATCTTTAAGCGCAATTAGCTAAAGAGCCCTAAAACGTTTATTTTCACACAAATGAAGGTAGCCTACATAGATGATATACCCTTTGAGATTCAGGATGGCGAAATGATGCTTAGCTTTCTGAAAAGAAATCATGCTGAAAAAATTCCGACGCTCTGTGATGCTCCAAACCTTGATCCTTTTGGGGCTTGTCGGGTATGTAGTGTTGATGTTGCCTTTGAAGCTGGTGGAAAAACCAAGGTTCAGGCGTCTTGCCACACACCAATGGGCGAAAATCTTTATATCTATCCGGAGTCAAAAAATATTCAGAGACTAAGAAAGAACATTATTGAGCTGGTTCTGACCGATCATCCATTAGACTGCCTGACATGCGAGGTAAATGGAAATTGTGAGCTACAGGATGTAGCCGCTCAGGTTGAAATCAGAGATGTTCGATACGATGCAGGAGAAAATCACCTGCACAGAGAAAAAGATCTTTCTCATCCGTACATGACATCCGATCTTTCAAAATGCATCAATTGTTATCGGTGTGTTAGAGCTTGTGATGAAGTTCAGGGCGAATTTATCTTGAATATGGCAGGAAGAGGCTTCGATGCTGTTATTATTAAAGGTCAAGACGAGTCCTTCATGGATTCGGCCTGCGTAAGTTGCGGTGCATGTTCTCAAGCTTGTCCAACTTCAGCAATTTCCGATATTTTCCAATCGAAGACCATTCAAACGGGTGAAACAACCCGAACAATATGCACTTACTGCGGAGTTGGATGTAATCTTGAAGTAACAACACTGAACGGAGAAGTAAAATCAATTACTGCGCCTTATGACGCAGAGTCAAATCACGGACATACTTGTCTTAAAGGTCGATATGCTTTTAAGTTTGCAGATCATCCCGATCGATTAACTTCTCCGATGATTAAGAGAAACGGTGAGTTTGAAGAAGTTAGTTGGGATGAAGCATATGATTATATCGTAGGAGAATTCCAACGAATACTGAAAGAAGACGGACCTGATGCAATCGCCGGAATTTCTTCAGCAAGAACACCGAACGAAGAGAATTATCTAATGCAAAAATTCATTCGGGCTGTCGTCGGAACGAATAACATTGACTGTTGTGCGAGAGTTTGTCACTCTCCTACTGCTTTGGGAATGCAGCGAACATTTGGAACAGGAGCGGGTACAAACCCTGTTAAGGATATTTATAAGACAGATTGCTTCTTTGTAATTGGTGCGAATCCAACAGACGCTCATCCGGTAACCGGAGCGAGAATGAAGCAGCAGTTTATGAAGAATATAACGAGTATTGTGGCGGATCCTCGAAAAATTGAACTGGCAAAATATGCGACCTACCATCTACAGTTAAAACCGGGAACGAACGTTGCACTACTAAATATGATGTTGTACTTCATTATAACAGAAGGATGGGAAGACGAAGAGTTTATTGCTGCTCGAACAGAAGGATATGAGGAATTTAAAGAGGAGATTTTGAGACAGAACATTGACGAACTGGCAGAAATCACCAGTGTTGACAAAGATCTGGTTAAGGAAGCAACTTACGCCTATGCCCATGCCGAGCGTGCGATGGAGTTTCATGGCTTGGGTGTTACAGAGCACCTTCAGGGTACATTCGCTGTTCAAATGATCGCTTCATTGGCAATGATTACAGGAAACGTGGGTAAAGAAGGAGCCGGAGTAAATCCACTAAGAGGACAAAACAATGTTCAGGGAGCTGCAGATATGGGCTGCCAACCTCACCAAGGTGCCGGTTACATGGATGTCACTGATCCTGAAGAACAAGCAAAATACAACACTTTCTACGGTGTTGATATTATTCCGGATCATATAGGATACAAAATTCCTGAAATGTTTGATGCGGCGATTGACCGTAAACTCAAGGCCATGTGGATTATCGGTGAAGACGTGGTTCAAACCGATCCGAACACGAAAAAGGTAATGAAGGCGATGGACAGTTTGGACATGTTGATCGTTCAGGAACTGTTCATGACTGAGACTGCCAAACGTGCTACAGTGATACTGCCGGGTGCTTCATTCTTAGAAAAAGAAGGAACATTTACTAATAAAGAGCGTCGGGTTCAACGAGTGAACAAAGTAGTCGAACCACTCGAAGGAACTAAGGTTGACGGACAGATTATCGTTGACATTATGAATCGAATGGGCTACGATCAACCTGATTATACCGCTGCCGGTGTCTTGGCGGAAATTGCCGGAATTGTACCATTTTTCGAAGGTGCTGTTTGGGAAGAACTGGGGGACAACGGAAAACAGTGGCCGATTACAAAGGATGGTTCAGACACCCCGATGCTGCACAAAGATCAATTTAAACGAGGACTTGGTAAATTGACTCATTTCGATTATAAAGAATCTCGGGAAGTTGAAAAACACGGCAAAGATTATCCGTATATCATCACAACCAATCGTGAATTAGAGCACTATAATTGTGGCGCTCAAACTCGGAGAACAGCCAACGTCGAGCTTTTGACGAAAGATGTTTTGCTTATCAACCCTGAGGATGCCAAAGAGAATGGAATCGAAGATGGAGATTTTGTCTGTGTTGAGTCCCCTCGGGGAAAGGTTGACATTGAGGCTAGGATTGACGATGGAATGAAGAAAGGAATCCTGAGTTCAACTTTCCATTTTCCGGAAATCATGCTCAACATTATCACTTCTGATGAGCATTGTACAGAATCCATGTGTCCTGAATATAAAGTCGTCTCTTGTCGTATTCGAAAGAGTAAAGGAGCACCAAAAGTGCTTGCAGAAGCCGAAGTTGAGGTTGAGGCATAGGAAGGTTTGAGCAAATTTCTGAGATCAATATTATTTTCAGTGCTTATCCTGTTTTGGGGGTCTTATGCGAATGCCCAAAAATTCGATCATCATTTAAAGGGCCAAACCATTCGATCGTATGCGATTAATCCGAACAATACCAAACAGATTCTTTTAGGAATGAAGGGTGAGGCCGGAGAAGGCAAAGTCTATCTTTCTGAAAATGCCGGAAAATCGTGGAACATCACAAATAACGATTTAGCCCTCTCCGACTCTGCTGAAGACATTCAGGCCGTCGCTTTTTTGAATGACGGTTCGTTTCTCGCGGGCTGTTGGAAAAATGGACTTTTCAGATCAATTGATTCAGGTCAGAGCTGGTCTGCGGTTGAAAATTTTCCCGCAAAAGACATTCGTGCCATAAAGGTCAGCACATTAGAGGATGGACTCTTGTTTTTGGCAACTACGACAGTTGGTGTCTTATTATCTAAGGATAACTTGAAAACCTGGGAACAAACCAATGATAAAGAACTGGCGAGTTGGGACATAGAACTCGATCCGACTAATTCCAAGAATCTTTATGCATTGCCGTTTTCA
>CAZCAD010000131.1:0-7958 GCA_964496525.1 uncultured Flavobacteriales bacterium
TAGCTTGTCTTTCTTGATATCCTTCTGAATAAAAGTATCGTGACGAATCGGGTGTGTGAATTTCATCAATCAAATAAATCTTGCCATCCTTTTTACCAAACTCATATTTTGTATCGACCAGAATTAGTCCGCGCTCAGCCGCAACCTCAGTTCCTCTCTGAAATAAGGCTCGCGTAAATTTTTCCAACTGACCGTAATCCGCTTGGCTGACTATTCCCTGGGCGATTATTTCTTCTCTCGAAATATCTTCATCATGGCCTTCCTCTGCCTTGGTGGCCGGCGTAATTATAGGCTCAGCAAAACGATCATTCTCCTTCATTCCATCAGCAAGATCAACGCCACACAGAATTCTCTTGCCCGACATATATTCTCGGGCCGAATGACCCGCGAGATAGCCCCGAATCACCATTTCAATTTTGAGTGGTTCGCACTTATGACCAAATGCGACCGAAGGATCCGGCGTATCGATCAGCCAATTGGGAACGATGTCAGCAGTGTTTGCAAGGAACTTGGTGGCGAGTTGATTAAGAACCTGACCTTTGAAAGGAATGGCCTGATTCAAAATATGATCGAAGGCTGAAATGCGATCTGAAGCCACAATGATGAGCAACTCATTCTCGAGTGAATAAACGTCGCGAACCTTTCCGTTGTACACTGACAGCTGCTTTGGAAAGGTGAATTGCGTGTGTTTGATGGAATTCATTCGGTAGTTCTATCTTAATGTTTTCATCAAACATCTTTAAATGCCTGAATAATATCTTTCACTAATCTATGTCGTATCACATCATTCTCGTCAAGTTCGACTATGTCAATACCTTTCACCTGGTCCAGGGTCTTGGTAGCAATTACCAATCCTGAACTCTGATTTTTTGGCAAATCAATCTGGCTGACGTCGCCTGTTACAACGAACTTGGCATTTTTACCCATCCGTGTCAAAAACATCTTCATTTGAGGAACCGTTGTATTTTGTGCTTCATCGAGAATCACAAATGCTTTATCCAGCGTCCGTCCACGCATAAACGCCAGTGGTGCAATTTCAATAATGCCGTGCTCGAGGTATTCAGCCAGCTTTTCAGCGGGAATCATATCTCTTAGTCCATCATACAATGGCTGAACATATGGATCCAACTTCTCCTTGAGGTCTCCGGGTAAAAAACCAAGATTTTCTCCTGCTTCAACTGCCGGACGTGTCAGGATGATTCTTTTCACCTCCTTGTTTTTTAACGCACGGACTGCCATGGCCACGGCGGTATATGTTTTTCCGGTTCCAGCGGGACCAATGGCAAACACCATATCATTTTCCATACAAGCTTTAACCAATTTTCGCTGGTTAGCCGTTTTGGCTTTAATCGCCGTTCCGCCATTTCCATGAACAATCGTTTCTCCATGATCCTTAAAAGGAATCGTTTCTTCCTCCTGAATCATCAAGTTGTCAATGTTATTTTCAGTTAGACTGTTGTATTGAATAAGGTGCTGAACCAACAATTCGTACTTTTTTTCAAAAGCCCCAATTTCATCCGGCTCGCCTATGACCTTTAGCCTATTTCCTCTTGAGATCAATTTCAACTTTGGAAAGTATCGTTTGATCACTTTTAGCTTTTCGTTATTTACACCCAGTAGATCGATTGGTGCAAAGCCCACAATTTCAAAGATTTTCTCCTGCAAAATGTTAATTAATTATTTCCGTTCGAATCCACGTTCTTAAATTCTTACGTAATTTTGATCAAAAGTAAAAATTTCTCCATTCAGGGGAGCAATAATAATCGTTTAAAAGACGAATTTAAAAGAGATGCGCATAGTTACGCTTACGACAGACCTGGGTTTAAAAGATCAATACGTCGCTGCAATTAAGGGGCAAATACTCTCCGAAAATCCCGCCGTACAAATTGTCGATATCTCGCATGATGTTCGGCCCTTCGACATTGCGCAGGCAGCCTATTTTCTGAATAATGTCATTGAAGATTTTCCAGAAGGGACCGTTCATTTTTTAGGAGTAGATTCTCTTCCCGAAATAAAAATTGATCAAGCCGAATCCAATCTGTACCCATTGGTCATGAAGTTAAAGGGGCAATATTTTGTTGGATGTGATAACGGTCTATTTTCACTATTAAAGGATTATGAGAAGGCCGAGGCGATGGTGAGATTGGATGATTTTAGTGCAGAGTTCGCACTTCGGTATCCAACAAAACACATTTATATTCCGGCTATACTCAGCTTGCTTAACGGATCTAAAATTGAAGAGCTGGGTGAAAAAATGGATAATATCCGAAAGGTGTTCACTACTCAACCGATCGTAGAATTGGACTTAATTAAAGGTCAGGTTATTCATATTGATAAGTATGGAAACGTTGTCGCGAATATCTCAGAAAAGCTCTTTAATGAAGAAGGTCGAGGAAATGCCTTTACCATTTACTTCCGCAATCAGCAGTATTTTATCGAAAAAATTTCGAAGAACTATAATGAAGTTCCTACCGGAGAAAAGTTGGCGCTTTTTAATGCAAACGGCTTTTTGGAGATTGCGATCAATAAGGGTGTGCACGGAAATGGGGGAGGAGCCGGTTCTCTTTTGGGATTGGGAGTAGGCGATATTATCCGCATGGAATTTCATCCTAAGGGATCAAAAGACAATATTGATGCCTTATTTTCTAAACAATAATGGGTATTCGAAGAATCGTAAAACTGACCTTACAGGACGAAAAATGTCAGGAATTTGAGGATAAGTTCTCAGAAATCAAGACCTTAATCGCCGAACAGCCCGGATGCACTGATGTAAAACTGTTAAAAGCCAAAGGCGAACAGAATGTGTACTTTACCTTGAGTGAGTGGGAAAGTGAAGAATTATTGGATGCTTACCGAAAAACACCTTTATTTGATGAAGTATGGGGTGTGGTGAAGCAGTGGTTCGATGCCAAACCCGAAGCTTGGAGTACCGAAATAATAATTGATAATACAGAAGAATGAAAGCACTAAAAATTTTAATTATGCCCGCGACGATTGTTTTGCTCGCTTGCGGAGACGCAACAACAACCGAGGATAAGGATTTAACCGATGGTCTATCTGACAACATTGGCGAAGTAGAGATAGAAGATGGAGCCCTGGCAGACCCAATCGACATTGATGCAGAAGCCATGCAGATTGACGATTATGTAAAATTACATTTGGACGCCGAAATCGCTGCAAGCTCTGAGGATCTGGATTATGAAAACGGACAGATGTACTATTATTCAATCTTAGATGTCAAGGGAGGTTATGCAAAAGTGGAAGGAATGATGGAAGGTTGGTATGAATTCGCATTGTGGAGAATGGCGAGCGGATCGGATTTAGTTGGAGTTACTTCTGCTGCCTGCGGACCTATCTGCGATTACAGCTATGATTTTTATGAACACAAAGAGGGCGCAAAAGAAAAAGTAACGGCCGATGTTATTCCATGGGAGGCAGTAGATAGGCACAAAGATGAAATCTGGACTAAGGTGACTGAGAAATATAAAGAGATGGATTATCCGGACGACTGCCAGTTATGGTTTAATCTACCGCAATCAGGGACCTCAATGATTGTTGATATTTCGGTTGGATCAAATGAATATGAACATTCATTATTGAAACTAAGTTGGGATAAATCAAAATTTAGCGTTGCCGAATATTACAAGGAAATCAAGTAAGTAGCGTTTTTATTCTTCAAGCCCATTATCCATCCACTCTGCTCAGGATGAACTGCTTCGCAGCCTCAAGTCTTTGGAAAAAAGATAAAACTACTAGAGAAAAACAGAAAGAGGAGTATGGGTCTCAGATTCACGGCCTCAAATTTAGTAAACAACCTCGGGGCAAGCCCACGAGGCATTTCGGGAATTATTCATCTAATTCGAGGCAAGCCTCGGGGAATTAGACCCAGAGATCCCGCATCTCCGTTCCACTCCGTGCGGGATCAGTTCGAATACGAATTTTCTGATCGAAAATTCTGTCTCACTGATTAAAAAATGAAAAGGAGATAGATTTAGATGACCGTTGGCAAAAGCAGACCGGAACTTTGAAAGCTCCGGTCTTGTTTATTTTATTTTTGGATTTTTAAAGAATAGCAAGTTCTTTGCTGATTCTCCCAAGAGAAGTAGAAATATCAATAAAATAAATTCCTTGATTGAGTGAGGCTGTATTCAATATTACCTTGTTCGGACCTGCACTAAAATTATCGTTCAATTCTATGACCAGTTCACCAAGCATGTTGTAAACTTTGATTGATGCATTTTCTGATTGCACAAGGCTGAAATTGAGATTACAATTGTCTGTGGCAGGATTTGGATAGATGGATACCTCAGATATTGAATGATTTTCCTCGATACCGCTTCCATCAACATTTACAGTAATATAATCTGTCTTTGTTTCGATATCAGAACCGGTAGCGTTAGATGCCAGTAATTCAACCGTGTATAGTCCTGCGGTGCTGAATAATACACTTGGATTCTGTGAAGCCGAAGTTGAACCACCAGAGAATGACCAACCGGCACCCGGAATGATAGTCCACGTCCAGGAAGTTGGGGTGTTGGTACTCAAATCTGTGAAGTTCACGACCGTTGCTTCGAATACCGTTGTTTGATCTGCAATAAAATCTGTAACGGGGGCTGCCCCGGCACCCGGGGCGGTAACTTCAATAGTATAATCCTCTGCTTCGCCGTGCTGTCCAATTCCAGAAGTATAACCACAAGGAGTTGGAGCTGAATGACCGTCCGCAACGAGCATATCTTCATATACTCTCATTCTTGTGGTGCCTAAAGCTGCACCACCGGGAACAGTAATATTACCTGCGTAAACAACAGTGTTGTAAGACCCTGATGCTATAGTCAGATCGACAAGTGTATTTATCATTTCTTCTCCCGCATCTGCAAAATCGTCATCTTGATTCCAGTCAATCCATACGCGTAGATCAACATTGTCGGTGAATCCTGAATTACAAATCGTGTGCTCGCATTGAATAGAAATGGGAACGGTAGCTCCCTGTTCAACTGAGGCAATTCCAGCCGATGCAGTGTAGTCAGCGTAACCGATAGTACCGGCAGTTGTATTATTAATACTTTCAAAAGTTACGTTTAGAATTCCGGTATACGGCCCGGAGCTGAAAGGTGGTGGAATACAATATTGTCCAAAGACATTGGCTGCAGCAAGAACTACAAGTGCTACAAACATTGTGTATATTTTTTTCATAACAAAAGATTTATTTAATGTGTTTAGTTTTGTCTCTAACGTTTAGATTATGGGATAGTGGCCTCTGATGCTTATGACAACAGCTAGATTTTTAGCATCGGTCGATTTTGACCATCAACGGTCAATTTCACCTAATCCAGCGTTTATGCGAATGAATTAATAGAGGCTCCCTATACTATCCAACGATTTCCTCGGCTGAAAAATGAAAGTTTGATTCAATTTCAGCATTCTCATCAGAATCCGATCCATGAACGGCGTTCTCTGCTTTGGATGTCGCATACTTTTTGCGAATTGTTCCTTCATCAGCATCGGCAGGGTCGGTCGCCCCAATTAATGTTCTGAAGTCGGCAACGGCATTTTCTTTTTCCAGAATTGCTGCGACAATAGGTCCGCCCGACATATAATCAACGAGTTCTTCATAAAATGGACGCTCAATATGCACTTCATAAAATTCACCGGCTTGTTCTTTTGAAAGGTGACGTAGTTTCATCGCTTTGATTGTAAATCCTGCTTCGATAATCATATCCAGGATTTTAGCCGAATTACCGGCAGCCACCGCCTCGGGTTTAATCATTGTAAAGGTTCTATTCGCAGCCATTTCAGTCTAAAAATTTGTGGCCTGCCTGTCGGCAGACGGGGCACAAAGATAGAAATACTTTGCTAAAATATTTTTAAAAGTAGGTGCTGATTCCGAACAACCAGGAGGCGGTTTGAGCAGGAGCATTGTTAAGAATATCCTTCTGCCATTGATAGCGATAATTCAATCGAAGAACTGTTTGCTGTGATGGACGAAAACTGATGGCGGGAGTAATTGCTATGACAGTCTCGCCTAAATCCATTCCGTTTTCGACAAAGTTTCCGATATTCCAATCGATATAATCAAACCTCGCTGCAATATTGAGCGATGTATTCTTCCATCCAAACATTTTAGGCTTCCAGACTCTCTGAACCACATCCACAAAGATACCCCACTGATGATTTCCATATTGTTGGGTATAAGTTGAAGGAACATCAATCGCCACCCAGGCAAACTCTCCCGTGATCTTGGTTCCAGTTTTATCGAATGAGGTGCTCAGATCCACCGCAAGAACATCAACTCGTCTTTTAACATCAAGTACAACGCCGTCGTCCTCAAACTTGTTATAAACCCCTCCCATATAGGAAACACCGAGCTCACCAATTTTTCTATTCTTAATCGCCAATTTACCTGAAATCATGGCTTTGCCGCTATTGTTTTCTTCAAATCGCTCCGGATTATTTTTAGTCGCAGGAAGAAATGTTTTGCCTTCCTCATTATCGATAATGCTGTTATCAAAGCCATTTGTTAAATAAGCTTCATACCCCATCACCCAATTTCCTTTAGCGGTTTTGCCAAATAATCCGAAGCCCGCATTTGACCAGGTTGCGGCTAACATGTCTACAGCAACTGTTGGTCGATCAATGAACTCCCATCTCGGTCCATCATGATTTTGATTAAATCCGCCAATTGGATTCATAACTATACCACCTCGTAAATTCAGAGCGGGATGTATCGTAACGTCCATTGCCGCAAATTCGATTCCGATTTCCTTTGTTCCATCTTCAAATTCTATTTCCGAAAGAAACTTAATGCGCTTAAGAATTGAAGCGGACATAAAAATGGTCAATCTTCTGGCTTGAAAAGAAAGACCTTCGGTGACACCGTCTTCGGAGCTGTAAAGTGTATTTGTCTCGAGATATCCACCCAAAGCCACCGGCATTTTCCCAACGGTCAGGAACGGTCGGTTATACACCGCATCCATGTTCATCATCGCCGATGATGTATCCGGCAATGACCTATTAAATAGCGAATCTGCTTTTTGAGCGTATGCTTCCGAAAAGCAAAGAAGCGTAATGCTCAGTAGCAGAGATTTACGATAAAGCAACATATACATTTTCATTGTTGGTTTGGGTTTCAAATGTTTTTAAATTTTCGTCAGCCGGTCCCTCAAGAACGATTCCCGTCATTGAGAATTCGCTTCCGTGACAAGGACAGTTATACGTACCTCCGGCCACATTCAGTTCGCATCCCTGGTGAGTACATTTCATTAAAGAGGCAACAAATCGGTCATCATCCACTTTATAAACACAAATTGGGAAATCCTGACTGTTTTCCAGTAGCACGAATGACCGGTTCCTGGTTTTTTCTTTCTTCTGAAATTGAAATTCGGATTTCGGAATAATTAATTTATTAACATCTCTCTTAAAGCTCGCATAATACAAGGACTCGCAGGAAGTAAGTGCGACACCGGCTAAAGGAATACCCAATCCGGCGAATGTGCATGCTTGTATGAATTTTCGGCGTTTCATTTTTAAAGAGATTCTAAAAATTTCAGCAACTGTTGTTTTTGAGTGTCGGATAATGCCGAATACAGAAGCACCGAATTACTTGCTTCACCTCCGTGAAGGAGAATTGCTTCCTCGATACTCTTTGCTCTTCCATCGTGCATGAGCAGGTAAACTCCACCTTGAGACTCTTTGGAAAGACCCAGCCCCCATAATGCGGGTGTTTTCCATTCCGCCGTTGTTGCAAATCCTTCTGTATAGTTGTCGTCCAGTCCGGGACCCATATCGTGGAGAAGTAAGTCTGTATATGGTTGAAACTGCTGATATGATAGAACCGAAATATCTGAATAGCCTGTGGTTAAAGTTGGAGTATGGCATTTTGCACATTCAACTGAGGTAAAAAGTGCTTCTCCGGTCAGGACATCAGAATCATCTTCATTTCTTGGACTGGGAGCTTTCAA
>CAZCAD010000132.1:0-7933 GCA_964496525.1 uncultured Flavobacteriales bacterium
GACAGCGTCACAACTGCCTTGAAAAATGAGCTGAGATCAAGTCAAGTTTTTGACACTTCGGAAATGGCCGGCTCTTTAGTAAAAATGGTCAGGAGTGACTTCAACTTCATCTTATTGACCTCATCCCTGCTCGTCTTTTTAACCTTACTCCTGATTTACGGAAGAATTGAGTTGGCCCTCATCACTTTCATTCCGATGGTACTGAGTTGGGTTTGGATTTTAGGAATTGCTGCATTGCTTCAAATCGAATTCAATTTCGTCAACATCGTTATTTCGACCTTTATATTTGGGCTGGGAGATGACTTCGCGATTTTTATAACGGACGGTTATGTTTCGAAATTTTCCAGGAATAAAAACGTCATACATTCCTACCGAAAAGGAATATTACTTTCGGCTGCGACGACTATTATTGGTACAGGCGCCCTACTTTTCGCTGTTCATCCGGCTCTGAATTCGATCGCTCTAATTTCAGTTATCGGAATGGTCGCCATTTTGATTATTTCGTTTACGGTACAACCATATTTGCTTAAAAAATTATTGACAGAGCGAAAAGAAAAGGGATTGCCTCCTGTATCGCTTGTTAACTTCTTTTTCGCAGTTCATTGTTGGATATTCTTCCTCAGCGGATGCCTGACGCTCTTTCCTCTTCAACTGATTATGCGATTCATTCCGTTTGGGCAAAAGAAACTCAAGTTGTTTTATCATCATCTCATGCGAATTTTTGCCTGGCTACACATTAACATGATGGTGAATTTTCGAAAACGAATCATAAATAAAGAAAATCTCGATTTTAAAAATCCCTCCGTTATAATTGTCAATCACCAGTCACAAATTGATGTGGTGATGATGATGTCCTTACACGCAAAGGTGGTGATTATGACCAACGACTGGGTATATAACTCACCCGTGTTCGGTGCTCAAATTCGCTATCTGGGCTTCTTTCCCGGATCGCATGGCGTCGAAAAAAATCTGGAAGCGGCCCGACCTTGGGTTGAAGATGGTTATTCCGTCATTATCTTTCCTGAGGGTACACGCTCAAAAAATAAGAAGATTGGGCGTTTTCACAAGGGCGCATTTTTCTTGGCCAAGGAGCTGAATTTGGATATTACGCCGGTTCTTTTGCATGGATTTAACGACATTATGCGAAAAGGAGACTTTATGTTTTTGAATGGAAAAACAAGTCTTTCCGTCTTACCACGTATCAAGGCAGACGATCTCAGTTGGGGAGAGACTTATAAGCAGAGAGGGAAAAATATATCGGAATATTTCAAAGAGGAGTTTAGAAAGTTTGACCTTAAAAATGGCGGCAGTTATTATTTACAACACAAAGTGATCAGTAATTATATTTTTAGATCTCCTTTAATCGAATGGTACATTAAAATCAAGTGGTTCTTTGAAAAGAAAAATTTTGACCATTACCATGACTTGATTCCCGTCAGCGGTAGAGTTTACGATATGGGTTGTGGATACGGATATTTGTCATATTTCTTGTATTTCCGATCAGAGGAGCGACAGCTAATCGGTATCGATTACGATGAGGACAAGATCAACATTGCCAACAATTGTTATTCAAAAAACGAGATGCTTCAGTTTGAGGCCGCTGACATTCGCGAAGTAGAATTTAGTGATGCTGATGCAATATTCTTAAATGATGTTATGCACTATCTTCCGTATGAAGATCATGAAAAGATGCTGGATCGATGTCTGGAGAACTTAAACGAGGGTGGTACAATTCTTATTCGAGATGGAGTTACCGATTTAGAAAGCAGGCATAAAAAAACTGAGAAAACAGAAAAATATTCCACTGAAATTATTGGATTTAATAAAACAGTGAACAATCTTTGTTTTTTTTCAAAATCTTTCGTCGAGGATTTTGCCGAAAAGAACAATTTAAGTTGTGAAATTAAAGAACAATCGAGCAAGACATCAAACATTTTGTTCGTTTTAAAAAGAAACTAATTGGCTGAAAAGAACACAGAATATGATGTAGTTATTGTAGGATCCGGAATGGGAGGATTGGCCAGTGCTTATATTCTTGCAAAAGCAGGTAAAAAAGTTGTCGTTTTAGAAAAGAATCACCAAATAGGCGGAAACCTTCAGATTTTTAGCAGGGACAAAACTGTTTTTGATACCGGAGTCCATTATATCGGTGGGCTGGATCCAGGTCAAAATATGCATCAGCTATTCAAATACTTTGGGATATTAGATGATTTGAAACTTATCAGGATGGATGAGAGCGGATTTGACAGACTCCGCTTTTTCAAAACCGATAAGACCTATGATTATGGAATGGGTTACGACCGTTTCAAACAAAATTTATATGACGACTTTCCGAAAGAAAAAGAAGGAATTGATAGGTACTGCGAGATCATGCAAGACGTATGCGATCAGTTTCCGATCTATCGATTGGAAGATCGATCCATCGATTATATGTCGGGCGATTTCCTGACTCAAACAGCCAAAGAAGTCATCGATGGAATAACTGAAGACAAACGGCTAAGAGAGGTTCTGGCCGGTACGAACCTTTTATATGTTGGATTACCAAATACGCCTTTTTATGTACATGCTCTTGTAATCAATTCGTATATAGAATCTTCATGGCGTTTGATTGATGGGGGATCACAGATCGCCATTTTAATGTCTCGAAGAATTAGAGCAAAAGGTGGTGAAGTTTGGAAACGAGCGAAAGTTGTTTCGGCCAACTTTGAGGACAAGGAAGTAAGATCTGTTGTGCTTGAAGATGGTCGCGTTGTAAAAGGTAAAATATTTATCTCCAACATGCATCCGGCGATCACGATTGACGTTTTTGGTCAGGATCGATTCAGAAAAGCCTATGTAAACCGAATTAAGGGTCTGAAGAATACCACCTCATCTTTTTGTCTCTACACTGTCTTTGAACCGGAGACCTTTCCATATTTAAATTATAACATCTATCAATACAATGATATGTGGGATATGTGGGATCTTCCCAATTATGACAAAAAGGGGTGGCCCCAGGGATATATGTTATCGACTCCTGCTACCTCCAAGAGTACCGAGTGGGCAGATGGAGCCGCTTTTATGTGCTATATGCGATTAGAGGAAGTCGAAGACTGGTTCAAAACTCATAACACAGTTGCGAAACCAGGGGATAGAGGTGCCGCCTATGAAGCATTTAAAATTGATCGTTCTGAGAAGTTACTCGACGTAATTGAAGAAGATTATCCGGATATCCGGTCGAAAATAAAATCGTATCACAGTTCAACTCCCCTTACTTTCAGAGACTATATTGGCAATGACGATGGCAACCTATATGGAGTCGAAAAAGATGCTGATTCACCTTTGAAGACATTCATTAATCCAAAAACAAAAATTCCTAATCTTTATTTGACCGGGGCAAACATTAACCTTCACGGGATTTTAGGGGTAAGTATTAATGCCTTGATTACTTGTTTTGAACTGATTGATCGCTCCGAGCTAATGAAAGACGTGCAAAACGCCTAAGGACTCTCACCCTCAACGTAAACGTTATTTCGTAACATTGCCTAAGTCATTCTTTCCCTTTCTCCACTTTTTGAAATTCTCCCCGATTTCATCGACTGTCCTCTTTATCGCTCCTTGCCAATAGTTTCGAAATCCCAATCCTTTTGGTGGTGTTTCAATTCTCTTAATAAAAAAGACCTCCTTCGATTTAGTATCGATAAAAGTGATATAAATAGAAGCCATTTCAATCTGCTTGCTGAAAAATTCTACAAAAAAACACCAATCCAATTTCTTGCTCCACAGATGGTAAACTATAATTTGCCACTGTCGCTTTCACCTCATCTTCGGAAAATCGGTGGGTAGAATCTTGGACGTAGGTGGGCATCTTTATTTTTCCGTTATTCTTTAATACAGGATCGAGAAAAATAGCAATTTCCTTTTTCTTGATTGACTTCGCGATATAATCGCGAGTTTCCTTAGCTGTCAAACTGTTCCATTCACTAAAATAATGATCCTTGATTTTTTGTAAATCAGTGAAACCACTCTTTCCGATGAACTTTCCAAGGGAAAAATCGATGCCCAACCAGACCACAGATTTATCAGAAATGTCATTCAGAGTCATTTGACTGTGCCCAAGAGATGAAGTGCAAAGGAGAACCGTTATTAGTAAGTATTTCATTAGGCCTTATTTAGTTTAAATATAATCTTTTCCATTGTTAATGGAATTGCCATTCAAAAGTCACCCTTGTGTCGAATATTTCATATCTCGCTTTCTTCAATCTTCTTGCTATTTTTGTTCCATAGCCCAAATGGGATATGAAGAAATTTCTAAAATTTTGCTTTCGTGCCGGACATCTGTTCGTGGAGTTTCTTCTCCTCTGTCTCGTCTGTTTTTCATTTTACCTTGCATTTGTCATTGAAATAAGTATCCCTGAACCGGATAATATGTCCTCTTTGCAGTTGGAGCGCAAAACTGTTGGTAAAAAACAGTACAGGATTGGCAACAATTGGTCAGTTCTAAACGATCATAATATATGGGAGGTTTACGTTGAGGGTGAACCCTTTGAGCGTGGCGTCATTTATGGGAAGTTGATTGAAGAATCTGTCGTTCAACAAGAAGTTTTCTTTGTCGAACAGATAGAAAAGATTATTCCGAACTCATTCTGGCGTTTTATGCTAAAGGTGATGATCGCTTATTTTAACCGCGATATGGACTTGTATATCCCTTACGAATATCAGGAGGAAATTTACGGGGTTTCGCATTCCTTTAGTGATGAATTTGATGAAATCGGACCGAAGTATTATCGAATTCTCAACTACCATGCAGCGCACGACATTGGCCATGCCCTTGAAGAATATAATATGGTCGGATGCACTTCCTTTTCGGTGAAAGACGAATTTTCAGAGAATCAGCAATTATTGGTCGGTCGAAATTTTGATTTTTATGTTGGAGATGAGTTTTCTCAGGATAAGGTATTATCATTTATTAATCCATCGGAAGGCAAAAAATTCGCGATGTACTCATGGGCGGGATTGATGGGCGTGGTTTCGGGCATGAATGAAGAAGGAGTTTGTGTGACGATCAATGCGGCTAAATCAGAGCTGCCGACAAAGACGAAAACGCCGATTTCAATTTTAACGCGAGAGATTCTTCAATATTCGTCCAACATTGCAGATGCAATTGAAATTGCAAAGAAGCGCGAGGTCTTTGTATCTGAAACAATCATGCTCACCTCGGCGGCGGATAATAAAACGGTCTTGATCGAAAAATCACCTGATAGAGTCGATGTTTATGAATCTGACAAGGGGAAAGTACTTTGTACGAACCACTATCAAAGTGATAAGTTTGTGAATTCAAAAATAAATAAGGAGAACATTAAGAACTCAGATTCAAAGTATCGTTATGACCGACTGAATGAGTTAATTCGTAAAAAACAACCGCTGGATATTAAAGATGCCGTCAGTATTTTAAGAAACCAGAGAGGAAAGAAAAATGCTGATCTCGGATTGGGGAATCCAAAGGCGATAAATCAGCTAATTGTTCACCACAGCGTTGTTTTTGAACCACAGGAAAGAAGAATGTGGATCTCCACTTCGCCTTATCAACTGGGCGAGTTCATCTGTTACGATCTGGATGAGGTATTTGCTGATGGAGCGAAGAGAAAACTGAATGAGCCATTGTATATTGACAGTCTGGGAATCGCCAGGGATCCATTTGTAAAAACCAGTGCCTACAGGGACTTTGAATTCTTCAAAACTGTCAAGAAGAGACTTTTTGACAGTTATATGCTTGGAATTGAATATGATTTGCCTGATTCCGATCGTAAAAAGTACATCGCTTCGAATAAAAATAGCTATGTGACTTATATGACCCTTGGTCAATATTATTTAGATTTGGAGAAATTAGATTTGGCTGAAAAATATTTCAATATTGCCTTGAAAAAAGACGTGGCTTCAATTGATGAGGAAACAAAAATTAAAAATTTGTTAGATGAGTGTGACGAGTGAATCACCAACGGTAGAATTTCAAAGCCCCGAAGATCTTCATGACTATCAGCTTGAACGTCTTAGAGAATTGATGAACTATTTGCGGGATCATTCGGAGCATTACAAAAAGCTCTTTTTGGACAATTCCATCGATCCTGATAGCATCAGCTCATTGGCTGATTTTTCTCGAATTCCAACAACTGAGAAAAAAGACCTCGCAGAAAATCCTGATTCATTTTTGTGCGTTCCTAAATTCGAAATTCTGGAATACGTGACTACCTCCGGAACCATCGGGCATCCGGTCACAGTCTATTTAAATCGAGCCGATATCGACCGTTTGGCTTACAATGAAGCGATATCGATGACAAAAGCGGGCTGCACATCATCGGATATTTTTCAACTGGCAACAACCATGGATAAACGATTTATGGCAGGATTGGCCTACAGCGAGGGCGTTCGGAAAATGAAAGCCGGCCTGATTCGTGTTGGCGCCAGTTCTCCAAACTTGCAATGGGATTCCATTCAACGATTTAAACCAACCGTCCTAATCGCCATTCCATCATTTGTTCTGACCTTGATTGACTATGCCAGGGTAAATGGAATCGATTATCGTAATTCTTCACTTAGGAAAATAATCGCAATCGGTCAGCCGATTCGAAAGCCTGATTTGACATTGAACCAAATTGGGGAACGGATTCAGGAAGAATGGGGATTGGAAGTTTATTCGACTTATGCCTCTACCGAAATGGCTTGTGCATTTACTGAATGTAATGAGGGCAAGGGAGGGCATTTGCATGCTGACTTATTGTATTTGGAAGTTCTTGATGATACCGGAAATGAAGTTGAGAGCGGCGAGCAAGGTGAGATTGTTATTTCTACTCTGGGCGTTGAAGCAATGCCTCTACTACGTTATAGGACGGGCGATATTGCCGTTAAATACGAGAATGCATGTGGATGCGGGCGGACTACTCCGCGTCTGGGACCGATTATTGGGCGAAAGAAACAGATGCTGAAATTCAAGGGTACGACCGTACATCCGTCCATCTTGATTCCATTATTGGATGCTCGTTCTATCGGTGCTTATCTGATTGAATTAGAAACTGATGATTTGGGATTGGATGTCCTCAATGTGCTTTTACCGGAAGAGAAATTTAACCAGGAGCAGGCGACGAAATTAATGAATGAGCTGGGCGATTATATGAAGGTCAAGCCGAATGCAAGGTTGATTTCAGCGAAAGAATTGAGGTCCCTGGTTTTGGATCCTTCGAGCAGGAAGCCGATTCGGATTTTGGATCGACGTTGAACCCCCGGACCCTTCTCTAAAAAATTGCGTAGTTAAACCCAAAGATCAGATCATAGCTCAATGAGCGTGTATTATGATAACGATTTGTTGCTGCCACATGCCTAAAACGGTGTCCGTTATAATCATCTCCGTAATACGTTCCTGCCTCCATTGATATTCTAACTCTTGGACTCAAATAATAATAAGCACTGAGACTAAGACCTGTAGAATAACCCCACTCTCCGCGGCTGGTGGTCACACCCGCAGAATATTTCAAAGCAAGATAGGTCCGTGTTGTCGGATACAGACCAAATGAATAGTTTGCATCCAGCCATAGAGGAAATGCAGCTTCTTGCCCACTATCGGCACCTTGATACCCTCCAATCAAAGACACATTAAGGTCAGTCTGAATTGAATAAGAAATTGGCAAGGCATAGTTCATGGAATAATAACCATAAGTAGCGGTGCTTTGGGCTTTCAAGTCACCAGTAGCATCAGAGACCTGCAAACCTTGAGCAATTCCAATTTCATTTCGAAATCCACTCATTCTACCAACTTGATAAGCATAAAGAAAATTATCCGCTAAGTGTGCAAAATAGATCATGTCAACATTTGTGACAAGACCCATTTCTTGAAGAACAGAATCAAGGGCCGTTAATTGATAAATTTTACCCAAGCGAACATCATAAAATCGCTTGTTCC
>CAZCAD010000133.1:0-6283 GCA_964496525.1 uncultured Flavobacteriales bacterium
AGAAAAGAACGTCACATTTTTATTTCTGGGAGCTTTTGTCAGCGGATGGTTGTCAACATATTTGGTGGACTTAATTGTCAATCAAACGAAGGTAAAACAGGATGCTGCGATTGGCATCGTCCTGTCTACCTTTTTTGGACTTGGCGTAGTGCTCTTGACGTTTATTCAAAATCAGGCTTCCGGCCAACAGGGAGGATTAGATCATTTCCTTTTCGGTCAGGCCGCGGCCATCAATCGACAAGAAGTTTATCTGTTTGCGGTTGTCTGTTTAATCATATTAGTTGCCATCATTGTTCTCTACAAATGGCTCGTTTCAGTATCATTCAATATGGACTTTGCTGCAACGATGGGACTTCCGGTTCGGCGCATTGAGTTTCTTATCACTACCCTGACTGTTCTTGCGATAGCTACAGGAATTCAGGCACTGGGTGTAATTTTAACCGCCGCTTTAATTATTACCCCGGCTGCAGCCGCACGATTCTGGACACACAACCTAAGGCGAATGTTGCTGGTTGCAGTCATTATTTCTGTGATCTCAGGAATAGGGGGTGCCTACGTTTCATATATCAAGGCCGGAACACCAACAGGACCGTGGATTGTTCTGTTCTTGTCAATTATTACGCTGCTATCATTCTCCTTTTCCACCAAAAAGGGAATACTGGCGACCTATCTCAAATCAAGAAGAAATAAAGCCAAGATTCTTCATGAGAATATTCTGAAAGCAATCTATCAGCATCACGAACAGAAAAACCTTGAGGCCGATTTGGACCATTCATTATTGTCTTCTGAAATATTGAGAATTCGAGTTTTTCAAACGAGTGAACTGTTAAGAGGGCTTAAGCGGTTAAAGCGAAAAGGCTTCGTAAGTGAAGACAGCAAAATGTTTTCTCTCACAGAAAACGGTAAATCGGAAAGTCGTCGAATAGTTCGACTTCATCGATTGTGGGAACAGTATTTGCTGAAGCGGACCACAATTGCTCCGGATCATGTACATGCCGGTGCGGAGGCGATTGAGCACATTTTATCTCCTGAAATAGAAAAAGAACTTGAAATTGAATTAGGAATCGAAGGAATTCCGAAGGAGGATTATTGATGAACGATGCCTGGATCATATTGACCGCTTCTCTAGTCGCAATTAATTGTGCTCTTTTGGGATCTTTCATGGTTTTGCGAAAGATGTCGATGGTGGGAGATGCTATTTCTCATGCCGTGCTTCCGGGCATTGTCGTGGCCTATTATTTTAGCGGAGACAAAACATCTGTTCTATTATTATTGGGTGCTACGATGACAGGCGTTTTAACGGCTGTGATTATTGAGTTTCTTTCAAAAAAAGCAAAAATTCAAGGAGATGCCTCAATCGGAATTACCTATACGCTATTGTTTGCAATAGGTATGATTATGATATCGGGCTGGATGCAGGGTAATGTTGACATTGACATGGAATGTGTACTGTATGGCGATGTGGCATTCATCAATTTGGATAAAATTATCGTTGATCAAAATCTGTATATCGGTCCCAGGGCTTTCTATATTGAGATAGTTGGATTTATCATTATCATTCTCAGCGTCACATTTGGATACAAAGGCTTTCAACTGCTGTCTTTCAATGAAGATTATGCAAAATCTCTTGGGGTTAAAACGACAAAGTGGCATTATTTCATGATGGGTTTGGTTTCTCTAACGACTGTTGTTTCTTTTGAGGTTGTCGGTGCGATATTGGTAGTTGGATTCCTGATTATACCACCGGCTACAGCTCAACTGCTATCGAATAAATTGAAACAGATGATGCTTTTATCCTGTTTGTTCGGAATCATCGCGGTGATTATCGGATATTTCCTCGCTTTGTACCTGGACGTGAGCATCACAGGCACCATGGTTTCTGTCTCCGGCTTAATTTTCTTTACCGTTGCCGTGGCGAAACGAAGAAAACATCCCGTACTTTCAGACTTACATAAGCTGGCTGATGCTTAGAGGCTTGAGTGGTAACAAAGTTTGTTAAAAAACGTAAATACGTTACAAATCAGCTACAATACGTCTTGATTTTTGAGGTTATTTAATTATGCGTTTGACTTTCAAACCCTATATTATTCTTCTGATGTTCGCTATTATTCCGTTGCAATCCGGCGCATGGGATATAAAGGGACAATGGATTCGCAAGCTTGTTCTGGTAGACGATAATATGGGTTTCAGTGGTAATATCATCGAAATCTTACAGTCAAATGGACACTACCATGGAAAGCTGGTTCACCTTTCAACCGGAACTGCGGCTTATGGCTATTCGTTTGGAGATGTTAAATGGAAAGGAATCAAGCGAATAGGGAAGAGGACATTTGTTTTTGACGGCTTACTTCTTAGATCAGATATGACAAGAACTTTTAATGGACCCATCTACGTTCAATGTCAGCTAATAATTATGGATGAGAATCACATTAAGATTGTCGCCTTGTCTGAAGAGCTTGACTTTTTAGGTCAACAACAGGTTTGGGAGCGGATACAGCCTTCTTGAGTGAGAGCAGACACTGGATAATTCATGTTTTACCTTTTTTAATAGATCAGGACGCTCGGTTCTTCCTATAAGGTAAATATAGTGATTATTCCGGTCGTTATTCCGGTCGTGTTTCTTGATTAGAATTAGTTGTATCTCACCGCTACCTTTTACACTTGTGTAGTACAAAAAGAAAGACAAGAATGCCCTTATACCGGCGTAAACGGTTTAAGCGAGAAAATCAATGATAGGCTTGATGAGTTGACAATTTATCAACAGACCCTAAGGCGAAGTTGTAAAATTAACAGTTGCAAATGCTATGGAAGCGCAGCCCAACCGGCATAGAGTGGCTAACCAAACACCTTAACATTAAACTTTCTGAAATATGGGGAAAGAAATGTGGGTTTTAGTTAATTGTTCGCAAGCGTATTATACTTTTCTTTCTTTCTTTGTGATGTACTTTTACCTTAAATCGATTCGTTTGAAAAAGTTCATACTAATTGCAACCTTACTTTGTTCGGGAGTAACCTTTGCTCAACCCAATAAAGATTCGCTACAGTCTTTACTTAAGGGTGCCACATTCGAGGAGAAATTTAGGCTTGGTGATGGCCTCATGCTGGACTTGTTTTATTCAGAGGCCTTGATGATTTGGGATAATATGTTAGCAGACAAGCCAACAAATGCACATCTTAACTATAGGGCGGGCTTGTGCCTTGTGTCAATGAATAGAGAAAGTGATGCCCTTACGTATTTTGAAAAGGCTCAGTATGGAGTAAGCGCGAAATTCGACCCATATTCATCAGAGGAAACGCATGCACCACCCGAA
Source organism: uncultured Flavobacteriales bacterium (assembly GCA_964496525.1). Taxonomy (GTDB): domain Bacteria; phylum Bacteroidota; class Bacteroidia; order Flavobacteriales_D; family Crocinitomicaceae; genus JAKSBJ01. The sequence continues at coordinate 3,312 of CAZCAD010000133.1, forward strand.
GTGTATTTCTTTCTGGCACATTCCAATCATGTCCACGGGAATATTGATACGGCCTATTATCAATACAAATATTTTCTTTCCAACATCGATAAAAAGCATGATATGTATAAAGCCGGAGAATTAGGTATTGCTCAGCTAAAGGTTGCAAGAATGTTAATGGCCAAGCCTAAGCAGTTTCGTATTACCGATCTTGGCGATAACATAAATACAAGTGCACCTGAATATTCTCCTGTTGTGACAATTGATGGATCGGCACTGTTTTTTACGACTAAGAGGTTAAGAAAAGACAGCACAAATAAAAATTTCATCCATAAAGATAACGGCCAATATTTTGAAGATATTTATGTCTCATATCGTGATAGTGAAGGAAATTGGTCAGAACCTAATTATCTCCATTTTTCCGGTGCAGAAGAAAATAATGCTTCGGTATCAACTTCTCCAGATGGTCAAAAGGTCTTTGTTTATGAGGGTTATAATGGTGGAGATATCTACTTTTCAAAACTTAAGGACACCACTTATTCACACCCGGAACCTTTATCAACCCCTGGCCTAAATACTGAATACTGGGAACCGCATCTAACCATAAACGCCTTCGAAGATGAGATTTATTTCGTCTCTGATCGCCCAGGTGGATATGGAGGAAGAGATATTTACCGAATCGTTAAATTACCTGACGGAAATTGGAGTCAGCCCTACAATCTCCCACCGCCTATTAATAGTGAATATGAAGAAGATGCACCTTTCATCGGAGCAGATAATCGCACACTTTATTTTAGCTCGAATGGCCCAAACAGTATGGGTGGATTTGACATTTTTATGGCGCATAAAGATGAAGACGGAATCTGGTCAGCTCCAATAAACATGGGGTACCCTCTGAACTCAGTTGATGATGACGTATTTTATACCACTACGGCAGATGGATTAATTGGATTTTATTCTTCGGATAAATTGGAGGGAAAAGGAGATAAGGATATTTACATGGTTGAAACGGAAGAGTCCCTGATCCGAAATATTGCCATCTTAAAGGGTCTTATCTATTTGAAAGACAGTTCCATGATACCGTCCGGAATTACAATTCATGTAAGGGATATTACAGAGGGATTGGATGAAAATGTCTATTCTCCACGTCGTCGTGATGGCGGATACGTACTGGCATTAAGACCTTGTCATAACTATCAAATTGACTACCGTTTGGATGGCAAAACTTTTCATCAATCCAAGGAGTTTGTTCCGTGTAACACAGCCTATCAGGAAATACAGCGAACACTCTTGTTAGACCTTGTCAATCTGGAAGTCTCAGGAGTTGAACGGAGTATTCCTATTGGTCAAAATCGATGGGAATTTGCAAATCCTGAACACTATGACATTCTCGCCGGTAAAAAGGTGACAATTTTTGAAGGGGAAGAAGACAACCTCATACAGCAGGATTCCATTAACGAATATGGGCAATTCTCCTATCGTGAACTAAATACAAGCAAGAGCCACCGGATAAAAATCGACGATATTGCGAATGAGTTCTGCGAAGATTTGGTTCTTAACCTCATTGACACCTCAGACAAAGTGATTGATACCTATACTTTCAAATTTGATTGCGAGTCCAATCCATCAGTGCAGGAATTTTCTGAAACATTAAACAGCCCCATCTTTCAATTTAATTTTCTATATAATGATGACAAGTTTACAACGGGCCATGCAGATTTGAATGAGTATGTTCGAGGAGTTAAGGAAATCGTCGAAGCAGGGAAAGAAGTTACCATTCTGGTCAGTGCCAGTGCTTCAAGAGTCCCTACAAAGAAATACAAAAACAATATGAATCTTGCGATGAAGCGTCTTGAAACCGGTAAAAAAATCATGCAACGCGTACTCAAAAAGAATAAAATTGACCTCATAAAAGTGAAATTTCAAGACGATAAAATTTTAGTAGGTGGCCCGAACTATAAGAATGACGCTGTATCGAATGCAAAAGTCTATGAGAAATATCAGTATATAAAATTTGAAGTGCGATTTTAGTTTAATCTTAGCCTTAAATGATAGGGATTTCCAAAAAAAAAGGTTCGTTTTAGCATTGGCTAAAGTTTGATCTTCAGTCTTTCACGAAGCGCACTGGAATTTGTTCGGCTTTACTTTGCTTGTAGCCAGCGCATTAAAAACTTATTATAAACCTCGTAGTAGGGCTTTTCTATAGCTGTGTTGTAGTAAATCATGTCCTTGGTTAAAAGGGCATCGAGCCCTCTGCTGACTTTTGAAGGAGTCCCCAGTTTATGTTCTGAAATGAATTCGATGGCGTGCGGATGATACAATCTTTCTTTTTTGGCAATGGCCTTGAGTAAATTCCATTGCCCCGAAGTCAATAAATTTCTGTATTGATAAAAGGTGGTTTCGCCCAGTTTCAATATTTCAAGTGCTGTAATATGCACTTCGTCAAGATCAACTTTTTGCCTGTGTCTGGCAAAAAGTGTATTGCAAAAATACTGGGTATAAAAAGTGTGCAGAGATGTCCAGTTACAAATGAATTCCAGTGCCTCTTTGCTGATGCCTCTTTGGTGCTTTTTAAATAGTTTTTTGATGAAGATTTCGTATTTTTTCTTTTCAATGAAATCGAGATGGATGTTGGTGCAGCTGGCAAAGAACGGGCGTTTTGCACTGTTAAACAGTTGGTGCATCATTTTTTGATTGCTTCCGCAATAAATAAAAGTGGTTTGTCTGAGATCCTGCATTTGGGTGCGAAGCAGTGCTTCGGTGTTTTTTTCGGGATAAGACAGGATTTGTTGAAATTCATCAATTCCAAATACGATTTGCACATCCTGTTGATCCAAAAAAGAAAATAATTGGGCGATTGTTTTTTCGTTTTGCTGTGGCTGTACCGCATTGAATGTGATGGAGGGCGTTCCTGAAAGCTCGTCAAAATTAATGACGGGTCGAAATGATTGAATCACCCGAATCAGTTGGTTGCCAAATTTTTTGTTTTTTGG
>CAZCAD010000133.1:6297-7604 GCA_964496525.1 uncultured Flavobacteriales bacterium
ATAAATAGCTGTCGCCAATTGGTTGGTGAATTCCGACAAATTATTGGTGCCGAGGATGTCAACATAAATGCAAACAACGTCTTTGTTGTTTTTCAATGAGGCAAATACATGCTTTATCAAACCAGTTTTGCCAAGTCGTCTGAATGCAAATAATGTAACATTTACCTGGTTGTGAATAAAACCAAGCAGTTGTTTGCTTTCCGCTTCTCGGTCACAAAAGTAAGTTTTCCCTTTATAGCCTGCTATGATAAACGGGTTGAACCCAACCATACAACAAAGGTATGTAATTTTAATTATTACACAAAATGTATTACACAAAATATATTACACAAAATGTGTAATATAGTAAATCGGGCTTTGCTTCTCTTAACCACTGCTGTGATTTTGACTTAATTTGTTGATTTGGTCGCGTTCAAGATCAATGCTACCTCCTTCATAGCCACAAACACCTGTCCGGGGCGAATTAACCATTGTCATTGCCGCGTAATCATCAAAATCTGCGCATTCTTTTGCGTGTTTTTTTGCACATTCAGAACAAAAGTCAGCCACCTCATTCCAATTGCAAACCGTACAAATATCGGTCGCGGCTTTCTTTTTACAAGTAGTACAGGGAAATGCATGGGGTTCGTTCCGACTTAATAAAATCAATACTTCAGGAGCGGCAATTGCGTATTCGTTAACAATGGCAATTTCCAGGAGGGTAGAACTTCCGAAGTCGTATTCATACTTAATTTTTAAACCTTTTTCTGCCACGCTTTCAACTGTATTTTCCATCGGAATTTGCCCGGTAGCTTGTTTCATCGCCTTTTCATATTCTTTCACTTTACCTTCTTCAAGTAATTCGTATGCATCAATTACATCAAAATCACCGCCACGACCGGAAGCATTTTGTGGAATTCGAAATGCGCTCATGTGTCCGCAACATTCCAGCCAGATAGCCCGCAGAAAATGATCAATTTGATCAAAGGTGCATGAGCCATCTACCCATAAGTGAAGAAAATAGGGCGTTTTTCCCCAATTCGAACCGGTTTCAACTTTCAAATGATACGAACGTCCGGGCTTTCCACCAGCCACCTCTTTGGAAAGGTGAGTTGTTAAGTGGCGTGTCATTCCACTTTTACTAAACTCTTGATCGCAGAACAGACACTTGCCTTTTGAATTGAATTCTTCCATTATTTTTTTGATTATTTACAGTTGTTTTATTTTTCCGGTGGGGGTGATTACTACTTTGATAGGTGAATAAGGACTCAAATTTGCCGAAACTCCGAATATGCAATTCTTCAGCTTATTTAGCGTGGATGCGGTAC
>CAZCAD010000133.1:7661-7926 GCA_964496525.1 uncultured Flavobacteriales bacterium
TTCAAAACTACCTAAAGTTTCGATTCTTTTAAGAATTAATTTCTGAATAACTGGATCAACCACTTTTTCTACAGACTTATTAGTTATTGGTGGCAATGCTTTCAATGGGTTTTCTCACATGAAATGCTTTTTCAGAGTTCGGAGACTGTCGTTTGATTAAAAAGATGGATTGACGATATTTAAATATCCAGAAGTATTTAATAGGAGCGAGATGTAGATTGATTAAAAAGATATAATGAAGATATTAATTTTAGAACGAAAAATT
>CAZCAD010000134.1:0-7921 GCA_964496525.1 uncultured Flavobacteriales bacterium
CGATGCTGTAAAACAAACTTAAACAAATTTCCCTCCTTAGCTGTGATGTCCCAATCGATCAGGCAGATGGATTCGGAGACCTATTTTCTAGCTGAAAATCAAAGACTTATTAAACGAAGATTCTTAATTATTGTATCCAATTCAGCGTCCTTTTCTTGATTGTCCTTATCTTGAGCAGACACAATCCTTAAGTTACTGAGCGGTGTTCTCACAGAATTTAAAATATTATTATCTCTGCTTTTTCCTGATGAGCCTCAATGTTCGTGCTCAAAACGACACCTTAAATCAAATAGATGATCAAGGGCTTAAACAAGGATATTGGATGATCACAGGAAAGATGAGACCTGAGATAGAATACTCGGCGGACGCTAAGATTGAAGAGGGAAGATACGTTGATGGGCGCAAGGAGGGTGCCTGGTTGAAATACTATAGGGATCCAAATGTTCTTAGGCTTTCCGGTAATTATGTCAATGGCCGACCTGATGGCCGATATGTTAAATATTTCGAAAACGGATGCATCAATGAAGAGGGAGAATATGTTGAATCCCGACTAATGTGGAAGTTGAGTTATTACCCTAATTGTCCCGGAGATGATTCGCTTTACGGTTTTCCTTCGGAAGAAAGGTATTATACAACCAAGGGAAGAGATACTTCCAAAATGTTTTATGCGAATGGTCAGCTGGAATTTATTTATTGTACTGTGGATGGAATTAACATCGACACAGCATATACGTATTATCCAAATGGAGATTTAAGGCGTTTAATGATTTATCGCGAAGATGGAGTCGTTGGAAAAATGGAGCATTTTGACAGGATGAGTCCGAGAGTAGTTGCAGATTCTTATGATCGGGTGACCATCGAGACATCAGATAATTCCAAGAAGGATTTGCCACAGTTTAAACCAAACGGCTTTAATATTATTTTTAATGATAAACAACAGTTATGGATGCAGGGTAATTTCAAGGATGGGAAGTTTAACGATGGTAGTTCGTACAAATACGATTCAGAAGGGATTCTAAGGAAGACAATAATCTGGAAGAATGGGAAGAAGCAGTAGTTTTCGTTTTTAAGGGGACCTCTATTAATCAACCTTGAGTTCTTGTTCAATAATCGGTTCAGGCGAAGAAATTCCGAGTTCTACCATCTTTTCTTTAGGAACAAATCTAAAAGTGGCAGCGATTATTAACAGAATCGCTAATCGTATCATCATCCGAATGGCCGGATTTGATTTTTTCTTTCCATATCCATCTTTTTCAATCAATGGTTCCAGTTTTCTGCGGGCCAATTCTCCAAACGGAAGTCCTGCCGCCGTTATGAAGACGGCAGTGCCCATCATCGACTTACCACCCGGCCATCCTTGTATCTCAAAAAGAACACCTATGAGTGTTATTGCCGAAGCAAGACCGGCGACTTTTTGAAAGAATGTGACTTCTTTGGCCTGATCAGCATACAATTTGGCATAGGCCGAAAAGAAATAGAGGCAGGCAATTAGACTTAAAACGATAAGGGCGAGATTACCGATAAAGGAAACATCGAGCATCTTACCGCCGATGATCGCCAGGAACACCAGCAAAAAGTACTGCTCATATTTAGCCAGGAAATCACCCAGCCTGGCCATTTGTTCTTCTTGCCTTTCCCCGTAGTTCATTTGAAATCAAGATTGATTCACGCGAAACTACGGAATACTAGTCGAAAATCAATTTCTCACAAACAACCACTTAATGGGGTAATAAATTCCCATTCCGACATAACCTAATAGACCCGGTTTCTTTTTCTCCTTGAAATAAACCGAGATGCTTGAGTACTGCTCTAAATGATCATACCGCTCCAATTTTCCCTTTAGCATATCGATTGTTCCATTCAGTCGCTCCAGCTCTTTTTCAACCTTAATCGCCTCGGCAATGTTGTTCGCTCTGTCCAGCAAAATCAGGTATCGATCCCTTGCTCTTATCGCATTTTCGAGTCTGATTTCAAAGTCAATGTATTGGTCGGTTACATCCGCACCTCTTAACTTCTTACTCTGCACATCACCAAAAGTTGATAGCTCATCAATCGCCGTGTCAAAGTGTTTGCTGAGCACTCGGATTGTTGCATGGCGGGAAGAACTTTCGCTGACATAACCGTCGTATTTAGCAGCCACGGATCTAATTTGTTCATGTGTGGTGTCAGGACTTTCAACTGTCATGGACATGCTCGCAGACAATAGGATTTTGCGTTCTTCCTTAAGGTATGAGCTCCCGTCTCTTTTTCCGGAATCCTTATCAGACCAAGCGGTCACGGAGCTTCGTTCAAGAGCGCATGAGCTGATTAAGAGGCCAATAATAAGCGGAAGAATAATTTTAATAGATGAATTCATCGTACTGGATTTAGATCACTCAGCAAAGTATTAATGTGCCACGTGAAGGTTTATATGACGCTAATAACGAAGGAGATAGAAAGTGTTACTTCCCTACATTAGGGGATTTAATTAGTAACTTTTTCGACAGATAATTCCAATAGTTTCTGAATCTTCATTCATTGGATTGCCGCAAACATCGGAAAAGATTCCTTCTGATTCAAAGCCATGTTTTTGTACCAACTCTAAAAGCTCGGTTTCCAAATAGCACTTCGACCATATTCGAAATAATTGGGTGCCACCTTCTTCAATTAAGTGATACTGACCCAATGTCACCGTCTCGTCTTCGTATTTAAAGCACTCCTTGATTAGTATATAATCGTTTGGGCTCCAAAAGCCCCCTGATTCTTCAGATTTCTGATACTCTTCTTTAAACTCATCAAAGAATTTCCTGGTAAATGCATCAAAAATAAATAGGCCTCCTTCCTTAAGGCATGCGAAAATTTTGTCCAATAAAAAGCCCTGTTCTTCAAATGAGAAAACTCCAAAATCACAGGAGAGCAAAATAACCAAGTCATAATCCGATCCAAAGTGAGCAGTGAGATAATCACCTTCAGTATATTCCGTTTCAGGATTGGCAGTATTTTCCTTTGCGTAATCAATGGATGACTTTGAAAAATCAATTCCTTTACAGATATGCCCGTACTTTGCAATGCGTTCAACGTATAATCCAGGACCACAACCCAAATCCAGCACTTTACTTTTTGGAGAGATCTGATTGCAAATCCAGGTCACAGAGGCATCCATAAACTCGGGTTTTCGACTGGCTTTTTCCGTATCCGGATTAAGGTGAACCTCGAGCATTTGTTTTGCTATATAAGGATCAGTCCAAAAAGGCTTGCTTCCTTTTTCAAAAAGATTAGGTTTTGCTGATTTATGATTAGCGTAATCCAAAATTTGAAGGCTATTCTATTGCCCAAAATTAAATTAATCTACCATTCATTTCGGTTCAACTTATTAACCCTAAATTAGCGCTCTTTAAAGCCAATTGACAAAAAAAAATGAACATTTCAAAGCATCGTGTGGTCTCACTGGATTACACTTTAAAAGATCAAGTAGGAAAGGTATTGGATTCATCTGAGGGCCATGCACCGCTTGTGTATTTGCACGGTGTTCGTAGCCTGATTGATGGATTGGAAGAAGAGCTTGAAGGAAAGGCTAAGGGAGACCGATTATCTCCGGTTATTCCTCCAGAAAAGGCTTATGGTGATAGGAAAGATGATTTAGTCCGTCTGGTCGCTAGAGATGGATTTGAGGGAGAAGAGGAGATGCAAATTGGCATGCAGGTTCAACTTGATACGGATCATGGTCCGACCATCGCCATTATAACAAAAGTTGAAGGGAATGATGTGACACTGGATCTTAATCATTCATTCGCCGGAATGACTTTATATTTTGATATCGAAGTGGTGGATATTCGTGAGGCGACGAAAGAAGAAATTGAACACGGCCATGTTCACGGACAAGGAGGACATCATCACTAAGAGATTTAAAAAAGCCCTTTTGGAATTTCCAAAAGGGCTTTTACTTTATATATATAAGATTTGCTCTATTTATTAATTCTTGAGCTGATGATCTGAATGTTTCCTTGACCCTGAAACGGCTTGTCGTTGAAGGCTGTTCCGGAATAAACATAGAAGTAAACTCCATCCTGACATCGGGATCCTGATTTGTCAGTTCCATCCCATCCATCAAGAATATCATTTATTTCTGCCATTGTTACACCCCAACGATCTACGATGGTACACTCGAATGTTTTAACCCCTTTAGCCAGGAATTCAAAGGTAAATACGTCATTAATTCCATCGTTATTTGGCGTGAAGATATTTGGTGGCGTGATATCCAGAGCCGGCCAAACGGTGATCAAATGACAAACTTCATCCTTGCAACCATTTTTGTTTTGAGTTTTTAAGCAAACAAGGTATTCTCCGGCTTCTGTATAGCAGGTATCGTAAGTATTGTAATACATCTCGGTCCCTTGAATCAAGAAATAATCATCATCCGGATAATCAAAACTTAGCCAGAATGATGTATCCGCAATCGGATTTAACGGATTTGCGAAATACAAAGAGTTAGTATCCGTTACAGATATACAAACCGGAGCTGTTCCCATAAGATCCTGGTTCAAACTATCTGATATGATGTCAAGTACCGCTTCAGGATTCACGGAATCTAAAGTAACAACTTGTGTTAGGGTACATCCATTTCCATCCGTTACGGTCATGGAGTAATCTCCCGGATTCAAACCACCCCAGGTTGTATTAATCGATGTTTCCAGAGGCGAGCTTCCAAGCTTCGTCCATAAATAAGTATAGTCGGGTGTCCCACCTGTACCGGCGGCATAAACTTGACCATTTCCAACCTGATAACTATAAAGTCTGCAATAAGCAGGTTCATACCCGATTTGAGAAAATTCCAAGGGCGGTGGTTCAGTTACTACAAATACAATTGAAGCAGCACAGCCAAAAGCATCAGTTAAATCCAGGGTGTATTGTCCCGCCGTTAGCAAAGTATCCGAATTTGCTCCAATTCCACCGGGCGGACCGGTAGACCAATCATATGACACACTACTAAATGGCCCCTGATGCCAATCAACTGTATCAACGACAACCCATCCTGTAGCATCCCCATTACAAAGCACGTGAGTAATATTCAGATCAACGGTCATTTCGTTTGGCTCACCTATATAAATTGAATCTTCGGCAGCACCACATCCGATCGTATCTACTACGCTTATGGTATACCATCCTTCTGTCAGGTTGTTGGCTGCATTTGAATTTCCAATATTTTGCGTAATATCATCTTCGTCCGTGATGTCAAAAGCATATCCACCTTCGCCACCAACAACATTTACAACGATTGATCCGTCGGAAAAGCCGTAACAAGTTGGTTCGTTATAGTTGAAAACAAGTCCCATTGAATTCAGTGAGTTTTCTTCCAGGAAGATAGCAGAATCGTAAGCCCCGTCTCCTGCATCTGCTATACATAATTTAACATGATAAACCCCGGCGCACTCAACTTTTGCGGCGGCTTTTAAAGAAACGGTATATCCATCGTATTCCACATCAGCTCCGGGCGGCACGGAATTTTGTATATAGTAGGCACAATTCGTGCAAGGACCTGAATCGGTAGAACCATTATTAACGTTGTTAATCGCAACCGGTGTAACAGTTCCCGGAATTAAAGCGATGTTTTCTGCCCCTCCCGAATAAGGTCCTGAGATTCCGGGTCCGCTGACGAAAAATCCGAATACATCATTAAATGCAGAGCCCACAAATTCAGGATACTCCTCCGAGGCAAATACATATTGGAACAGAAGTGAATCTCCTGTAACGCTGATATCAAACTCTAAGACTGTTTCATCAAACAGCGTAGTTGTACCAATTGCATTTAAGTCAGGATCCACGACCACCGGATCTCCGGTAGTGCTGTTCTCAGTACCATTAGCTACCGTATTACCACTTCCCGTAAGAAAACCATCAGCCATTGAAACCTTACCGGTAGCTATAATAATACCTTTCTGGATTGGGAAGCCCGTACCACTGGCATCAAAGTAGCCCATGCGATCTGTAATTGTAGCTGCTGCTGCGGCTGAGTAGTTATACTCAATTCCTGTTACGCCAACACCGCCGCCAACCAGCACGTCTTGAACGAGTTGCGCAGGAGTTTGAGTATTTGTAACGATGATCTGGGAGAATCCGGCTGAGCCAAACAGCAACACTACCAGCAATAAATGTCTTTTTAATTCTTTCATCTCTTCTTAATGTTAGATTCTTTGTGTAAGTCTCCTTAAAAACGTACTTGGGTCCTTAGACGTTGCAAGAGATTCAGCAATTCTTTTGTTCAAAAATTGAAAGGCTACTGTTGCGATTTATTGGTCGGATTCAATTTTGAAGGAACCTCCCTTCAGTTGAACCGAAGAGAGGTTTTAAATTTCATATAAGCGAATTCTTTATTTCGCGCTGACTATCTGAATCGTCCCCTGGCCTTCGAAAGGCTCTCCGTTTTCGGCAGTACCGGAGTATACGAAGAAGTAAACTCCATCTCTACAAGAGGATCCACTTTTATCGGTTCCATCCCATCCATCGGCAATATCATTTATTTCTGCCATTGTTACTCCCCATCGATTCACAATGACACAGTTAAATGTCCTCACACCTTCTGAGAGGAATTCGAATGTATACTCATCATTGACACCATCGCCGTTCGGCGTAAATATATTCGGCGGAGAAATTACCAATGGATCCCAAACTGTGATCAAGTGGCAAATGCTGTCCTCGCATCCATTCTTGTTTTGAATTTTCAGACATACATTGTACTGTCCACCTTCCGTGTAACAAGTATCAAATGTTAGCCAGAAGTCATCATCCTGATACAGCACATACGGATCTTTCGGATAATCCATACTGAGCCAGAAAGATGTATCGGCAATCGGATTCAACGGATTCGCGAAATATATTGAGGTGTTCATCAATTCAATACAAACCTCTGCTGTTCCCTGATTGGCTCCGTTCAATTGTGCGGATGATAAATCAAGAATTGCGGTTGGATTAACCGAATCAAGTGTTATAACTTGTGTCAAGGTACATCCATTTGCGTCTGTAACGACCATTTGATAGTCTCCCGGATTCAATCCGCCCCAGGTTGTATTCTCCGAAGTGTCGGGAGGTGATGCCGCCGGCAGCGCTGTCCATAAATAGGTGTATGAAGGAACTCCACCAAACGCAGCGGCATAAACTTGCCCGTTTCCTATTTGATAGTCATATATTCTGCAATAAGCCGGTTCGTATCCGATTTCTGCGAACTCAATTGGCGGTGGTTGAGTAATATAGAATACAGTGTCAATTGCACATCCCAACGAATCAGTTAAAGTTAATGTATATTCCCCTTGACCCAGTCCTGTTACTGAGGTGATTCCAAGTCCACCGGGAGGGCCTGAGCTCCAGATATATGAATTCCAACTATAATCCCCTTGGTGATAATTAACCGTATCAATTGAGACAGATCCTGTCAAATCGCCAAAACATTGGACATTTGTGATACTCAATTCGACATCCATTTTTTCCGGTTGATCAATAAATATTGCTCCCTCAGCCGTGCATCCGCCTAATTCGCTGACATCGTAGTAATACCAACCTGTTGACAAGCTGTTTGCAGCATTCGAGCCACCAATATTTATTACATTAGATGCGTCATCAGTAAAAATAAATGTTACCGCAGAGGTCGTAAATCCTTCAACCAAAACGGTGAAAGATCCGTCAGAAAAGCCCCAACAAGTAGGATCATTCTGAATAATTGTAGCTTCCAACTCATCTGTCATTAATATAGGCAATGAATAGTTGTGGGTACAGCCATCAGAAGTGGTAACCACCAGCGTTATGGTAAATGATCCCGGTGCGCCATAAGTATACGTAGGGCTGGCAGAAGTCGAAGTTCCACCGTCCCCAAAATTCCAAGACCAACCGGTAATTGTTCCAGGCACTGCAACGATAGATCCGTCTATGAAATCAACCGGAATCGTAATGC
>CAZCAD010000135.1:0-7893 GCA_964496525.1 uncultured Flavobacteriales bacterium
ACAAAAGAACCTTTGAACCATTTTCCTGATAAGAATAATTTGCCCCAAAAACAGAATTGGTTTTATTAAAGTAAAATGTGTTTCTGAATGAGGTGGAGATGGAGACCAAATTTGTGTCGCTGATATCGTATACAAACGGATTAAAAGCCTCGAAGCCTTCTTCATAAGATGTTTTTCGTGTCACTTTATAAATGACTTGATCGCTGAATCGAGATAGAAACTTCAAAAATCCTTTTTTACCTCTCCAGGCACGCTCAGGTCGTAAATAGACAGATGTAGAGAATTGATTGGAATAGGTTCGGACATAGGTGTTAGTCGGGATGAAAACACGAATATATTCTCCCTGATCAGAGAAAGCGGCGATTTCAAATTCACCCAAATCCTTGACGCCGTCTCCATTATAATCGATCCAGGTATAAGTTCCCTGACCCGGATTAACCTGTATAAAAACAAATTCTTTTTTCAATTCAAGACCAGATCCGATTTCATAAAATGTAATTGTTGTAAAAACTCCCTTCCAAAGTTTAAGGCCATGCTCAAGACGGCCAAGAATAGTGTTCTCCGGCTGCGATTGAAACAGGGTCGTGTCCAAAACATCCAGTTTTCGGTAATTTAAGTTCAGTCGGATCGTGTGAGCGGGATTTTTTATAAGACCTGCTTTCAGTCCAATATTTTGAGCTCGTGTTGCCTGGGCAAGGCTTACAGAATCAGAAAACCAATCATAGCGTTCTCGGTAATACAGTTCAAGCCTGTTTTTAGATGAATCGAGGGTACTCACATAGGATTTCCAGTCATAAAAACGATAAGATGTCAACTGCAATGTTGGATCTCCGCTGATGAATCGATGATTATCTTCCAGAATATCTTCAAAGCCGATTTTGAAGAATTTAATGTCCTGGGAAATCGTTGACCAATGTCGGAAGAAAGTGGTTTGTTCAAGACCATCCGAACTGAGGTAGCTACCATCGTACTTCATCAAAAAGCCTTTTTTTCGAACGTTGACCTTCAGATTGTTTTTAAATCCGGTGTAGTCATCTCCCCAAATAAAATTCTGGAAGGAATAATCGATAGCTCCAAGCTTCATTCGATCCAGTTTTAAACCGGCAGATGACAGGAATTGATTTCCCGTAAAGTTTTGACTACGCACGTTCCAGTCCCTGTCAAACTCAGGACTTCTAAACCATTGAATTGGTTCAAAAGTGTTACCCTGAAACTCAAAATCCGCCAAGGTGGAGAACCGCCAGGTTTTTTCTTTTCCGAATTTGTGTCCCGATTTCCATTTCCACTTTACACCAAAACCTTCATTGTCTTCTGAGTGCAGGGATGAAAAAGTGTTGCGGTCGTAGTTGGACAAGGCGATTTCTGCTGAGGTTGTTATATTTTTCGAAAGTTTGAACTCAGATCCTATTACATACATCTGCTTTTTCTTGGGTGCAATCAGCAATTGAATGGGTTCGTAATCGCCTTGCGGAATTCCGGCGACTGGAACTACCCACTTATACACCTTTCCGTTGGAGGTAAATTTGTCAAAGACATAGTTTCCCATGTTTACACCAACCAGAGCGAAGGGCGCTTGATACAGGGCCGAATCAGGATCAACTGTAAAAACCAAAACTGAATCATATCCAAGAGAATCAACCAATGCGTAGAGAACCCGACTATCAAAGAATCCGACGCTGTCTATGCTATTGGCCAGTGCGTTGGCCAAGCTGTCACCTGATCCGATAAGGATGTTTTTCTTTTCATCGTTCAGTGTCTGCTGTATCGTCTGGTTCTTCGCATCTTGTTCAGAGTAAACGTTAACCCAGCTATGATATCGTTCTCCTTCGAACTCGCCCGAATAAACAATCAAGCTTCGAGCATAATTTAAATCAGAGTACTGAAATTCGGCGATAATCCGTTTATCCTTTGTAATGAGGTGGTTTGCAGTAAATGTAATTTCGGCTGTGTTATAGTCAATCGTATAGTCAAACTCCTGACCTCGGGTCAGTAAAACTCCATCAATCCAAACTTTTTCCGTTCCGGCCAATACCACAATAAAAGTCTCATTTTCTGCACCCTTCAATCGATACGGGCCTTGATTTCCTTCAACACCCTGAATAATATTTCTCGAAAATTTACCCCTTGAGAAAGCCGCAGATATTTTGTGCTTGCCTTTTCCGCTAAATCCAAGTATATCCATTGGATGGTATGCCTCAATCGATGCTCCTTGAGTTCTTTTGGAATAATGTAAAAAATGCCCCGCCGGTTTTCTCAACCAAAAATCACCGCCAATTACGGCGAAATCATCATTGAAAACTTTCAAATATACCTGGTCAAATTCTTGCAGCTTTTGTGTATTTCCCTGCGGTTGAAACGGAATATTATCATCCGAAATGGATCCCTTCATGTAGAGATTTGGAGCAATCTGTCCATCCAACTGTAAGTTGAGCGTCGATTGAAATGAGAGGTTTTGTGCGTTTCCAACGGTGACTCCTCGAGAGATACTACCGTACTTGTTCAGTTTGGTTGAACCAAATAAATCTCGATTCGGATTTGTTTTGGTCACCGAGTAAATATAAGGATTGATGTCAACTACAGAGTCGGGGACAATTATATCCGTTGATTTATGCGAGAGGGTTTTACTAAAATCAAGAGGCATTCGTTGGTAGGAGATAATCATCTTTTCTCCTTCAATGTTTCCTGTGATAATGACTTTCGCATGAATTGGATCAAGACGGTAATAGGCTCCCGGAAGCGTTTGCCCGTCAAGTTCAATTTTGAAACCTGTTCGATAAACCGAAACGGTGTCAAATTGAATACTGTCTTTGCTAAAAGGATAAGATTTGACAATATCATCCTGTGCCAGGCTAAATCCGGCAATAAACAAGGGTAAAAACAGCAATATGAATTTTCTTAGACTGAGCACGCTATGAGAGATATAAAGATACGTCAATACACACTGAATCTTTAATACATAGGGTTAATACGGAAAAATAAGCTGGAAATTGTGGGAAAAAGTCCGAATAACAGGGAGTTTTGTGTCAAGTTTGGCAGCCGGATGTCCAACAAATGGTGGATTCCGACTGCCTAACTCAAACCCTTCTCCTCACATCTGTATAACGAAAGGCTTAATATAGTTACGCGATATTTTATAAATTGAGTAAAAATTAGCAAGCGCAGGATGTTTTCGACTAAAATAAAATGGGTTAAAGTGGCTGATAATCAGCAAGATCTTGAAAAGAAGCTGGCCGGTAAAGAAATTTCGCCTATCTCTGTCAATAGTACCGGATGCGTGTTAGTCAAACATCAGGAGACTTACTATCTGGTTAAGAATAAATGTCCCCACCAGGGAATGAAGCTGGATAAGGCAGTTTGTGAAGACGGATTTATCGTTTGTCCATGGCATCGTTACGGTTTTGACCTGAAGACGGGTCGCGGCGCAGGAATGTATCTTGATAATTATCCAATAGAAGAGAGGGAGGACGGATATTATGCGGGTTTTGAGTATTTCTCCTGGTTTGGGGAATAGCGAAGCCTGGGTTTTGCAATATTCTCCACTTGAGGCGGATCAATCAGGAAGAGCTCCAACATGTCGCTCCTTTCCCTAAGCCGAAACGTCTTAAGAAGCAATGTCATCCCGGATCGGGGTCTGGGATCTTTCAGAACAAAACTTAGGGCTATTTAATAACAAACTGCCACACAACAGGCTTATCCTCATAAACTTCGGATGGGTCGTCCATTTCGAAAGGACGGTTTAATCGGTTGGCAGCGAGGTCACTTACAATCTTATCAAAGATCAATTCATATCGTCCGGCTTTCCACTTGGAATCAGGAATGAAAGAAAAATCGCTGTCTGATTGGTATAGAAAGCGCCCGTCGACTTGGGTTCCTTCGGAATCTTTTATCCAAACGCCCTCGACAATTGAGGCATGATCCATTGGGTCTTTAAAAGTGATCCTCAATCCATTTTCAGTTCCTACTTCGGGAACCTCGAAGTTGTCATAATCGATAATAGGAATTTCATAATCCTCTTCGATTACATGGAATTTCTTCGTTAGACTTTGTTTGACCGGATGTCCATAAACGTCCATGAATTCTCCACTGACTCGAAATTCGTAGTCTTTTCCATCTTCGTAGGGGATTTCCAAATCAATTCCTCTTTTAACTCTGCCCGGATGCACCATAATAACCAACAATTTGTTGTCATCCAGCCAATAAGATCGCTCCCTCCACAAGCGCTCGAATTTATTTCCGTTATCGTCGTAAATGCCGACCCTTTCGAAAGCCAGTTTATCGGGCTGCATTGAATTATTAAAACGCATATGAAAATACAAGATGTTTCTGGGAATACTGTCCGATAGTGGGAAAATTTCCGTAATGATCGATTCTTCCAGATTCGAACTTTCCTTTTTAGGAGTGAAGTACTGTTGTGTAATCGTGTCAGTTCCGTCTATATAGAATAATTGAAATTCTAATCCCTCACCCAACTTTCCAATTGGCCTGAGTGTTACCAGACGAGCCGCAACCGAATACTTTGAGCTAACAGGAATTCTACTGCGCTTTCCTTCCCTGACAAGATAAATGGCAAATTGTTTCTTAATCTCACCGGAGGATACTTTGTCCTTAAACGTGGAATCTTGGCCCTCATCAAAATCAACAGAAATCTCCGGTTTCAGAGGTGAATCTTCGTTAATAAAAAAAGTCCCTTGCGAAAAAATTTCGCAAGGAACCAACATCAGAAAGGTAAGTAGTCGATACATTCAAGTACTCTCTGAAGTTTTACTTTATAATAAGTTTGTCAGTAAAGATTTGCCGATTGTTAGCAGTTAACTTTAGAACATATGTTCCTTGACTTAAGTCCTTTGTATCAATTAGATTTTGACCATTTATGACCGTTGTTTTATAAACTGTTTTTCCCGTAATTGTATAAACCGCCAGTTCAGCTTCATCAGAAATCATATTCACAGTAAAATTGATATAGTCGGTAGCAGGATTTGGCGCTATTTCAACATCCGCTTCAATTGCGTCTTGCATTCCAACAACGGCTGTTCCTGTGGAGAATAATTTTAAAACGTCGCTTTCAAGCACAAGCAAGTTGTAGTCGTCCCAAAAAGAAATCATATCAAAATTCTCTGTGTAAAGCTTTGCTTGTTCATCAGTCAAACCCGGCGTTATTGTTCCGGTGGTCGTCCGAAGATAAGTCGCGCTATTGTTAAATTGCCCGGTTCCAATTTTTGATCCGTCAATGTACTCTTCACCAATGCGAACTAACTGGTTAGGTTCGTGTAAATCAAAGAGGTAGTGCTTTCCACCTTGATTTTGGTGAACAACCTTCTCAGGAGGAGAAAACCTGACGTTGAATAGTTCTTCTATTTGAAGAATACCTCCACCGCTTAACTCAGAAGTTTCAATTGAGAAACCCGGAGCGCAAACAGTAACACCGATCAAACGGCTTTCGCCATTCATCTTGGCAAATTCAATTCTCTCTAAAGGAGCGTCAGTAAAGTAAGCACCGCCCCAATTTGTTTTATACATCGACGTGCTACGATTTACGGTTGCCGTACCATGATCGAAGGGAGCAGTGATCTGTCCAACTTCTCCATCCAATGTAAATGTACCTGAGCTAATATATAAGGTGTTGTCACCCCATGTTATATCCTGAGGGCCATATGGAGAAGTACCCCAATCAATTGTACTGTAGGTCATATCACCCACGTCTAAAACAGACACAGTTGCACCGTCGTCCTCGATTTTAACAATCCAAAAATCCGGCCCCACCAATTTTTGAACTAGAACGTATACAGCTTTTGAGATACGATTAACCTCAATATTCGCGATTTTCGTATTTGTATTTCCGATAGCAGACTCCAACAGATTTTCAAAATCCGGAATAGTAGTCACAGTGTTTGCCGCTGCATCGCCCCAGGCGTTGTCCTGAATGTCGATGGCGTAAAATTCTTTGTTTGAAGCACAGGCTGCAATAAGCACCTGATCAACCCCATTACCAACTAATTCAATATCGGTAATTTGACCTGATGGCAGAGGCCCAGTTGTCGGATTCAATAGCAATGAATTTTGACCGAAACCCAGCATTGAAATTCCGAGGGTAAATAACAATAAGTAATTCTTTTTCATTTTAGTAATTTTGACCTGCCCGACAGTAGGCAGGTTTGGTATTCGTTTAGTTAAACTGGAAGTTAGGGAGAAAGGTTGGCTAAATTGCTTAACTCAGAAGCGATTTAAGGTTAAATAATTAACAAATGAGACTGAAAATTTGTTCGTATAAGCATATGGCCGTTCGTCCTATTATATGTGTTTTCGTCACAGTGATATTTTTTTCCTGTGGGTCGAAAAATGAGGAAAAGAATTCGGCAATTTTATACAGGTCTAAGGAAATAGGCAGTTTAAAGATAGATAATTACAATGTTGCCTTCTTGATTATGGACGGAGTTTTTAATACTGAACTAACGGCGCCATTCGACATTTTTCATCATACAATTTTTAGAGATAGCATCAGGCCAATGAATGTGTTTATGGTGGCGAATCAATTGGAACCGATTGAGACATTTGAAGGAATACGATTGTTACCGGATTTTAATTATTTGTCGGATACGCTGCCTCGAATTGATATTCTGGTCGTTCCAAGTGCCGAACATCATCTTGATTCGGATTTGGAAGATAAGGCCATGCTCGATTTTGTTCGAAGTACGTCAGAGGACGCGGACTATGTAATGTCGCACTGTGATGGTGCATTTGTTTTAGCAAAGGCCGGTGTGTTAGACGGACATGAGTCGACGACCTTTCCTGCTGATGTTGATGAATACAAACTGATGTTTCCACATTTAAAAGTTCATCCCTCAGATAGTATTCTTTTTGTTCACGATGGAAAATTTATTACCTCAGCCGGTGGAGCCAAATCGTTTGAGGCTTCATTGTATTTGTGCGAAATCCTTTACGGCAAAAAAGTAGCTGACGAAATCGCCAATGGCATGGTGATCAATTGGGATTTATCCTCCACTCCGTATGTGAAAGTGGAGTAGGGTTATTGTTTTTTTAGAACGACACTTCAATAGAAGATTTCCAAATTCACGTTTTTTTTTCTAATTTCGAATTGTATTTATTAGTCCCTTCCGAATAAGGGCTGTAATTGTATTAATCTAAAT
Source organism: uncultured Flavobacteriales bacterium (assembly GCA_964496525.1). Taxonomy (GTDB): domain Bacteria; phylum Bacteroidota; class Bacteroidia; order Flavobacteriales_D; family Crocinitomicaceae; genus JAKSBJ01. The sequence continues at coordinate 7,146 of CAZCAD010000135.1, forward strand.
TTCTAAGAAAAATGAAATACAAAGTATTCGCGAGAATCTCTAAAAACTTAAGTGCTTTTCGCAGACATTTAATTATTGTCGCTGTCGCACTTTTGGCGGTTGGATTTACATCCTGTAGCAAAGATCAAAAGGCCGTTAAAACACTCGAAGGTGATTGGGAAGAGGTAACTGTTGATGGAACCACTGTTCCTGATTCGCTCAAAGGAGTTTTGCATTTTGATTTCTGCAAATTAAAGAAAGACGAATGGTGTAAGATGAACTATACTGATAATGATGGAGTAAATTCCGGTGATTATGATTACAAGATTACCGATAAAGGAACCATGATGACTCAGAAAATTGAGGATCCTTCTAAAGGATCAATTCAAATCACTGGAGATATTGAGGAATTGACAGACACCAAATTGGTTCTTGAAATGAACATATTTGGCATAATTACTAATACTGAGTACAAGAAATTGTAATTAGTGTCTGGTTGTAAATAGGCGATTTTTCTAAATTATTTTTGACCTGCCTGTCCGGTTTACTTGCGAAGGCATGGCAGACAGGTTAGAAAAAAATGAAAAGATGGCAAAAAGAAGCAATTTGAATTTTGCTGTGTTTCCGACCAGACACTAATAGAAGAGTTATAATTTTATGGCGACTCTTGAGTTCCCTTTTTTTTTACAAAAAAAACTCCCCAAGGGGAGGTTTTAAAAACTCATCCACTTAATCTGAATCTATGATATAGACCATGTTTATAACAGAA
>CAZCAD010000136.1:0-7886 GCA_964496525.1 uncultured Flavobacteriales bacterium
TGCCAACACAAATCCAAAAGAGACTTTTCTTGAGATCACTGCAACGGTGGTCGATGCGATGTAAACTGCTTTTACACAATTCCCATCTTCCTGAGAAGAAAAGAGGCATTCATATTTTGGCAAATTCCGGGTTTTAGCAAATAGTCAAACAGCAAATCATCCTCCTCAATCCTCGCGTCAAAATAATAATTAAAGATAGCGTCATGCGCCTGCTCAAGCTCACACAGGCTAAGATCATGAGTTGCAATTATTCCGGTTGACTTTGATCCGAGCAGTTTTTCAACAAATTTTTTAGATCCTTCCTCTTTATCTGCACTATTGGTTCCTTTCAAAATTTCATCCAGGATGACCAAATATTCATCTTTCATAATTTCCTGACCGACGTATTGAAGTCGTTTCAATTCAGAGAAGAAATACGATTCATTCTTATGCAAGGAATCAGATGTTCGCATGCTGGAGATCAGTTTTATGGGAGTATAGCTAAATGAAGATGCGCACAAAGGTAATCCGGAATTTGCCATAACAACCGAGACTCCGATCATTCGTAAGAACGTACTTTTTCCGGCCATATTGGCTCCGGTTATGATAAAAAATTGATTCTTATTAAGTTGGAACTTGTTCGTAATTCGACTATCCGGATCGAGGGTGGGATGGCCAAGACAGTTCGCGTCGATTATGGGGTTTCCTTTGGAGTTAATCGTGGGATATACATAGTCAGGGTGGTTGAAGGAATAATTCGCCATTGAATTATAGGCATGAATTTGATCAATGACCTCAAACCAATCCTCGACCGTATTTTCAAAGTTTTGGATCCATTGCTCTATCCGCCAACTATATCTCAGTTCCCAAAGAGCAAAACCATCAGCAAGTGGAGCAAAGAGTATATTTCCCCTTTGATCGAGATTATTGATTTCAGAGGCCAACTGCGCTAAAATACTCGAAGCGCTCTTTCCTTCAAGTCTTATTTTCTCCTGCGCCTTTTTTAATAAGTCAGAATCAAATTCATGATTTTCAATCAGTGAAAGAGAATGTGAAAATTGTTTTAATGTCTCCTTTACCGTCGATATTTTTGAGTGAAGTAGTGTTATTTTCTTGAAATAAATTCCGGTAATTCCCAAGCCGATTAAAAGTTGAATGACAATCGCCAACTCACCAACCAATGAAAAGGCATAACAGCCAATTACAACCAGAGAAAGAATAAAAAAGAGAGTCGGTAGTATTTTGAAGATTGGTGGAACAAAGGTTTTATAGTTTTGGAGCCAGTATCCAATGTCAGACGACTCGACTGTCTTCTCAATTAATGATGAGTTTGTTTCAAATTTTTGTCTCCAATCCGGTATTCTCGTCAATTCCTGAATCGCGCTTTGCCTGGCTCCTATATTATCAATTTGATTCGCATTCAGATATTTAGCCAATTGATCCCTCGATGTTTTTAGAGGTGTACGATTGATGTGCTGAAAGATAGATCCGGGACCAAATAAATCGATATCTGAGTTAAAGGCGTGATCTGAATTGATGTATTCATCACCAGACACCAAGCTATCCAAATTGCCGTTCAGAAAACGAAGTTCAACCTCATTGATTTGAATGATTTTTTCCAGAAAGCAGCGCCGTTGGACTGTGCGGCCACTGAAATTCACAAGAATCAGAAAGACCGTCAATCCAACTACTATTGAAGTGACGAGTGCGATGTTTGACGAATGAAAGAAATAAATAAGTACAGTAGTAATCACAAATACCATTAACCGCAGCATTGCCAAAAGGAGTCCTTTTTTTTTGCACTCAGCCAATTCGCCGCTGTAACGACCCAATCGCTCTTCATAAAATGTTTTAGGATCCTGCATATCCCGGATGTTAGCTAAGTCGGTGATTGTTTACGCATGATTTTCCAGAAAAGTCTGGGAAAATATCGTTTGATGGTGACGGCATGAATTTCTTTCTTGCCAATTAATATCGATTTCTTTTTTTTGATGACGGCCTTCAATAATTTCCGCACACATTCATCTACCGGCATTCCGGTTTCCTGACTGTGATCCATTTTACCGTGAGCTACGCCACTACCGTCCAATGCAGACATCGAAATTTCCGTATTGATTTTTCCCGGATAAGCAATTGTTACAAAAATGTTGTTTTTCGCTTCTTCCAAAAGAAGACTTTCATAAAAGCCCTGCAAAGCATGCTTGGATGCTGAATAGGCAGACCGGAGATAAAACCCAAACTTCCCTGTGATACTCGACATCGCCATGATATGCCCCGATTGCTGTTTTCTCATTTGAGGCAAAACTGCTTTTGCCAGAGCAATGTTTCCAAAATAATTGATCTCCATTATTTTACGGTCAACCTCCATTGTAGTATCAGCTGCCTCAGCTCGCTGGCTAATTCCTCCATTGTTAAAGAGATAGTCGATTCGACCAAATTTTTCAACTATCGTATCAACGAGCTCATCATAATTGCTTTGATCTTCCAAATCCAATGCTAGTACCAAGGATTGCTCCCTATGCAAAAGCTGAGACTGAACTGAATTCAATTCATCAATATTTGGAGCGGATAAGATAACGATGGCTCCACTCCTATTCAATTGAATAGCAGTCTCTTTACCAATTCCGGATGAAGAACCAATTATCCATGCTACTTTATCCTTAAACATCTCCGAATAATTAAATTTGTACGAAAATAATCAATCCGCACAAACCAATCTGTGATATCTCTCCGACCTCCCATATCAAAATATCAGAATCATTTTGATCAAGAGCGCTTTAACTTAAGCTGGAATGTCGGTATGGTAATTACGGTTGTCTTTTTTTGCCTTACGATTTATCACGTTTCGATCTTGGATCCAAATATGATTCCATCCGGCCTTGGCTTCTTAGTCACCTTTTCGGCATTGATTAGCCTTAAGAAATCAGGGAGCTTTATGTTCACTGCGATATTAGTCGCATCCTCAGGAACGATTGTCAATCAATACGACATTTTTTTTATCGTCAATTCCCAACACTTAGTTGACCTGGTTTGGATTATTACAATTAGTCTTTACATATTTTATACCCTTGGAACCAAAGTGGGAATGGCGATTCTTGGATTTAACCTCATCGGTCTATCCATTAGTGTTTTTGTTATATCAAAAGAAAGGCTTCTTGAGGCAATGCAGAACCGAGGTATTGGTGACCAGATCGATATTCTGGTCAATTTGGTTGTCGCCGGTAGCGTAATTATTTATTTGATTTATAAAATCATGGAATCGAATCGTATAGCGGAGGAAAATTCAAGAATTTCCAGAGAACAGCTTATGGCTCAAAATGAGATCGTCAAAGCGCAGAACGAGGAAAAAACCGTCATGCTGAAGGAAATTCATCATCGAGTGAAAAATAACCTTCAGGTAATCACTTCTTTACTCCGACTTCAGTCAAGAGAAATCAAAGATGTCGCTACCGTTGATCATTTTCGTGAAGCGATGAATCGCGTATTAGCGATGGCTTTAATTCATGACAAACTGTATCAAACTGATGACCTCGCGAAAGTCGATATCAAAGGTTATTTGGAGGATCTTTCGAAAGATCTTATTGACTCATATTCAACCGAAATTCCCGTTAATATTTCCATAGCATCAAATGTGGAGCACTTGGTGCCCAAATCACTTGTTTCGGTGGCCCTCTTATTTAACGAACTCATTTCTAACTCACTAAAACACGGATTTAAGAATATCGATGAAGGTAAAATCCGTATCAAAATTCATCTTATTGGATCCGACAAAATCGAAATGTTTTATAGCGATAACGGAGTATGGAAACAGCCACACAATCCTGATTCTTTTGGCTTGGAATTGATCGATACACTAACATCCCAATTAATAGGCACCTTCGATAGAAACACCGCAGATGGAACCCAATATCACTTCAAATTTCAAATCGAAAAATAAAAGTGTTTTCTTGTGTTTTCGACCGGACACTTATTAGCTTTGTTCTGTGAGCGGAATCACTATAGCCATAGACGGATATTCATCTTGTGGGAAAAGTACCCTCGCCAAAGAAATTGCCAAAGAGCTCAACTATGTATATGTTGATAGCGGTGCTATGTATCGCGCTTTGACGCTACACCTTGTACAGAATAATATTTTGTCTGAAGGGAAATTTGAATTGCAGGCGGTATTGAATGAACTTGACAATATTGAAATTTCATTTTCATACCAGACAGATTCGGCTAAATCAGTCACAATGTTGAACGATCAAAATGTTGAGGATGATATTCGTACCGCCCGGATTTCTTCTGAGGTAAGTGCCATCTCGGCAATTCCGGAAGTGAGAGAAAAGTTGGTTCTCGTTCAACAAGACCTTGGAAGTGCAGGATCAGTTGTAATGGATGGCAGGGATATTGGCACAGTCGTTTTTCCTGACGCAGATATTAAAATTTTCATGACTGCATCTGTTCATGTTCGAGCCCGGCGACGATATGATGAACGGAGAGAAAAAGGAGAAAACGTTAGTTTGTCCGAAATAGAGGAATCAATTATCCGACGTGATGATTTGGACGTGAATAGGGAAATTAGTCCCCTAAAGAAAGCTGATGATGCACATGAGATGGAGAAGTCAAATTTGAGCAAGAAGGAGCAATTCGAAATAGCTATGAATCTGATTTATAGCAAAATAGGAGAAAGTTCTTAATCAGATCGAAAAGTCTTAAAAAAGCTTTAATTAATTGACCTACTAATTGAAAGTTTCGTACTTTTGCTCCCTACAATTAATCAATAAAAATGGCTGAAAGCAACGTTTTAGACATACTGGGCGATAAGTTAGAATCACTTCTTCGGCATGAATGTAAGACAATCAGCAAAGATTTACTGCACTTACCGGGAGCGGATTTTGTGGACAGATGTTTTGCCCAGACAAACCGAAGTCCACAGGTATTAAAAAGTTTAGCTGCACTCTATGGAAATGGACGATTGTCTGAGACCGGATATGTATCCATTCTTCCGGTTGATCAAGGAATCGAACATTCGGCCGGTGCTTCGTTTGCGCCGAATCCAATTTATTTTGATCCGGAAAACATTATTAAACTTGCTATTGAAGGTGGATGTAATGCAGTCGCTTCAACATTTGGTGTGTTGGCATCCTGCTCAAGGAAATATGCTCATAAGATTCCATTCATCTGCAAGATTAATCACAACGAACTGCTGTCATATCCCAATTCATTTAATCAAATTCAGTTTGGATCCGTCGAGGAAGCCTGGAACTTAGGTGCAACGGCGGTAGGAGCAACAATATATTTCGGTTCAGAGGAGTCAGAACGTCAGATAGTAGAAATCGCCGAAGCATTCGAGATGGCACATGAACTTGGAATGGCCACTATTTTATGGTGTTATTTAAGAAACAGCGATTTTAATCAAAACGGAACTGATTATCATGCCGCCACCGATATTACGTCACAGGCAAATCATTTAGGGGTGACCATTCAAGCCGATATCATTAAACAAAAACTTCCAACCAATAACGGTGGATACACCGAAATTTCATTCGGTAAAACCCATCCAAAAGTATATTCCGACCTTACTTCCGACAATCCGATTGACCTGTGTCGATACCAGGTTGCGAATTGCTACATGGGTAGAAATGGATTGATCAATTCGGGTGGTGCATCTTCAAGCAGTAGCTCAACTGATTTGGAGGATGCGATAACCACGGCAATTATCAACAAGAGGGCTGGAGGTCATGGCTTGATCACCGGACGAAAGGCCTTCCAAAAGGACATGAAGGACGGAATTGCATTATTAAATGCTGTTCAGGACATTTATCTGGACCAATCAATATCCATTGCATAAAATATGGTGAAGGAGGAAAAAATGGAAGAAATGGGATGGTTTAAGAGACAGAAAGAGGGAATTTCCACTTCTACAGCAGATAAGAAGGAAACACCTGAAGGACTATGGTATAAGTGTCCTAAATGTAAAGCGGTTATTCCGTCAGAAGAACATAAGGAAGTTATATATGTTTGTATCAATTGTGGACATCACGAACGAATTTCATCGCTGGAGTACTTCGAAATATTTTTTGACAGTAAGAAAGGAACTGAATTTGCCAAATCGCTTGTCTCAGTTGACCCACTTGAATTCGAGGACACAAAAAAATATACCGATCGTGTAATTGACGTGCAGGAAAAAACGGGTTTAAAAGATGCGATACGCATAGCTCATGGAAAGATGTATGAGGAGGCGATTGTTATTGCGGCCATGGATTTCAGTTTTATCGGTGGATCAATGGGCTCGGTTGTGGGTGAAAAGATTTCAAGAGCAATTGATAAAGCGATCGAGTTAAGATGTCCTTTGATTATTATTTCAAAATCGGGAGGAGCCAGAATGATGGAAGCGGGCTTATCATTAATGCAACTTGCAAAAACCTCGGCAAAATTAAACCAGCTTTCAGCTGAGAAACTTCCATATATCTCATTATTGACAGATCCGACTACAGGTGGAACAACGGCTTCTTTTGCCATGCTGGGGGATGTAAATGTTGCAGAGCCCAACGCACTAATCGGCTTTGCCGGTCCACGCGTTGTAAAAGAAACCATCGGTCGAGATTTACCTGAGGGTTTCCAACGGTCCGAATTTGTACTCGAACATGGCTTCATTGATTTCATTGTCGAGCGAAAAGATCTGAAAGAAAAAATAGGCCAGTTCCTTTCTTTTTTGAAAAATCCGGAGAAATAATCGCTCCTGAAAACGTTCAGAAAAGTGTCAAAAACGCTTGCTTTTTCAAATAAGTACTTAACTTTGCCGCGAATTACATAATAATTATTGAAACAATATTGGCATGTATTTAAGTAAAGAAAGGAAGCAGGAAATCTTCAAAAAGCATGGGAAAAATGCAGAAGATACTGGAAGTGCAGAAGGACAAATTGGGTTATTCGCTTATCGAATATCTCATTTGACCGAGCACCTGAAAAATAATCCAAAAGATTTTGGAACGCAAAGAGCTCTTCAATTGCTAGTGGGTAAGCGAAGAAGTTTGCTGGATTATTTGAAGGAAACGGATATTGAAAGATACAGAGCTATCGTTAAAGAACTAGGTTTAAGACGATAAGCTTGAACATAATTTTATTGAAGAGGGGGCAATTGAATTAAGGTTCGATTGCCTTTTTTGTTACTAGAAGCGAGACGAAACCAGCCCTTCGGTTGGTTCAAAAAGATCCCGAAACAAGTTCGGGATGACGCTGCTAATAACAGACGGTATAAGCGCTTCCCTTAAATGCACAGTCATCCCGAACTTGTTTCGGGATCTGTCAGAATATTACTAAGAGAAGTTAATGAATGGACATTAAGAACTTAAATAAAAACAGGAAAGAGGATAAAAGAAGCCCCTCTTTCACATTAGAAACAAATATGAATATTATAACAAAAACAATTGACGTCGGAAACGGAAGAGAAATCACCGTTGAAACCGGGAAGCTGGCAAAGCAAGCCGATGGCGCAGTTGTCGTGAAATGCGGAGGTACAATGATTCTCTGCACAGTAGTTTCCAATCAGGAAGCTAGAGAAGGTGTAGATTTTCTACCCTTAACAGTTGACTACAGAGAGAAATTTTCCGCTAATGGTAGAATTCCGGGTGGTTATCTGAAAAGAGAAGGTCGACCTTCTGATGACGAGATCTTAGTAATGAGATTAGTCGACAGAGCGTTGCGACCATTATTTCCGAGTGATTATCACGCTGAAATACAACTAATGATGCAATTGATTTCATGGGACGGCGTAAATATGCCGGATTCCCTGTGTGGATTTGCTGCATCTGCTGCTATCGCAGTTTCTGACCTACCATTCGCCGGACCAATGTCAGAAGTGAGAGTCGGTAGAGTTGATGGAAAATGGATCCTTAATCCAACTTATGAAGAATTTGAAGCTT
>CAZCAD010000137.1:0-7881 GCA_964496525.1 uncultured Flavobacteriales bacterium
GACGTCTCCTGCGGCGCTTGAATATTACAAGCAACACGGACCGATTGGCTGTCGCGATATGCACACCTTGCGATTGTTGCAATCCAAGGATGTCGACGCCTACTTTTCCGGCTGCGCAACCTTAACGCTCGATAATAAATTCACTGAACGAAATAATGACATCATTTTGTCGGATCCGCTGTTCAATATTTGGCCGTATAGCTTCGGCTACTATTGCGCGGATCGGCTGGTGCCTAAAGAATTCAGGCAGGATATAAAACATGTGACACATCGACTGCCGAAAGGTAAGTTCAGGGCTTTAGAAGATCGAATTCAGGATGCTGAAAAGGTTTTGGAGCAGTACGCCAAAGCGAAAATTGTGATCACCTCGAGAATTCATACTGCCCTTCCTTGTTTAGCTATGGGAACACCTGTCATTTTTTTAAACGCCGGTTATGATTCAAAAAAGCTAAGTAATCGTTTTGAAGGTTTAGTAGATAATATGCATACGATTACGGATGAACAGTTTTCTTTCAGTGGTGCCAATTTGTTCAACATGGGTTTCAGAACTCTTCATTTGCATAAGCTCTCCGGAAAACCAAAACCGCTTGATATTGATTGGTCAAATCCACCCAAAAATCCTTCAGACATTTCGCCAATCGCCAATAAAATTCGAAGTAAAATACGGGAGTTTCTAGCGTAGCTTTTCCAAACAGTCCTTTCGATACCCACTAGCGAAATCTAATTATCATAGCTGCTTTGGCTGGTCTTGCAGTCAACAGATAAATCCAAAAAAGCGCACAACTGGCTACCCATTTATACAGCTCATGGAATGTTCGTCCAACTCTTGATTTGAAGCCGGCATTTTTAATTCTCAGTCGTTCACTTATGCCGATACCGCTTGCTTGTTTTTTTACAAATTCATGCGTGAGACGGGCATCCGGCACAACATGCTGTACAATTACATCCGGAAAATAATATACCTTATATCCTTCTGCACGCATCCGAAAAAACAAATCCTTTTCCTCACCACCGAGCATGTTTTTACCGGTTCGGCCAAGATTAACATTGAAATCTCCAATTTGATCTATAATGCTTCTTGAGACACCCATATTGGCTCCAATTGGAAACTGACGCTGAGCGTATTCCTTAATATGGTCTCCCCTATCCATTACCGACATCAACGGCATGAGGTATTTCGACATCCATTTAGGAAGCTCTGATTCGAGAAAAGGATAAATCCGGCCACCGAAGCCAAATCCCTTCAAGTCATCAAAGGCTTTGAGATGTTTGATTAGGTTAAGTATGTATGATTCATTTAGAAATGCGTCGTCATCGACAAATACATAGAACGAACCGGATGACTCATTGATTCCGCGATTTCTAGCATGCGATAATCCTTGATTTTCTTCGATGAAATAGGCCGCCTTCAGATCCGAATCTTGTGAACCAAGGAAATTTCGAACTATCCCGTCAGTTTCATCAGTAGATTTATTGTTGACAATGATCAGTTCCCATTCAGCACGATCAGCTGATTGATTAGCAATGCTCTCGAGGCATTGTAAAATGTACTTTTCGCGATTATAGGTACAGACAATAATGGAGATCATGAATCAATCAATTTAACAAATAAATGATTTATCTCTCACCGTTTACTCCCTTGAGTCGGCCTCTGGCTCTTCTTCCACCTCTGCTTCCGTATCCTCTTCTTTGTCTTTCCCTGCCTTGACTTCCCTGTAAACAGAAAAAAGTACCAGTAGAACAATTCCTAAAGTAGAGGACCATGCTACAATTCCGGAAGAATGATAAGATGCCAGGTCATAGGTAAATTTGATTTCGTGTTCACCTGAAGGAACTTCCAGAGCTCTCAACACATAATTGACCCTGCTAATTGGCACCTCCTTACCATCAATTGCTGCTGTCCACCCTATTGGGTAGTAAATTTCAGAAAAGACGGCAAGCTGCTCAGAGAATGAATTACTTTTATAAATTAATTCTGTAGGGTGATAAGAAGTCATTTCAATTGATCCATCTCCACTATAAGATGTTTTTGAAAAGTTAGACGAGAATTCCTTGTCAACAACAACCTCTTTCGTAGGATCAAAGCCAAGTACTCCGGTTATTTCGAATGTTATAATTCGATCAAAGGTCGAGTCTACCAAGTTGGCATAAACCCATTGTAATCCAAGTGAATCTCTTATATAGCAGATTTTTTCTCCCTCCTGAATTTGCTGATACGGCATTTGAATTTCGACGGTGTCAATCTGCGGCTGAAAGTCAGGACCAACCTGAAAGTTCCAGAACGATATTCGCTCCGTTCCATTCAATGTGACGGGGCCGTTCATTTGCTTTCCGTCTAAAAAGACCGGTGTCACACTTAATGGCTCTACCCTAAAAGTTTTATTAGAGTTCAGGGCGTCCATTTCATCCATCGCATTTTCAACTACCTTCACCTCTTTCACAAACCAGACGTTACCCATTGCTCTCTCATTAACACTAAGGAGTTGTGAATTCCCAATATTACCTGCGGCATCATTAGTGGGGCTTATAATGTACTTCATGTTGAGCATACTCTGAACCGCCTTATTATTATACTGTAGTTGATACTCGATTAAATCCTGGTACCTGCTTAATTTGGCTCCGTGATAACCTCCTATCGATTTATGAAAATAGGAAGCATATGAAGATGAGGTTAAGTTGTTTTGTTCGTAAACTCGATAATTTGTACTTCTGTTCAACATCCTGAACTTGGTCCAATCCAGAATTCGTTGCTTCTCCGCACCACTCATTTCTTCGTCAAAACCTTCCCTAACTTCAGCCAGAGCCAGCTCGATTTCAGTTCCAAGCTTCGGCTCGTCTTGAATTTCCATTGCATAAATAGCATTTTCTGCGTCCCCGGCGCTATATGGATAGAGTCGCTTATAACTGTCTTGCCATTGAGCGTATCCTTTTCCTTTTTCATCCGTGGATAGATAACGTTTGTTAACAGGCACTAAATCAAACAGTAAAAACAGTATTAAAATTCCACCAAGTACATTTTCGTTGAACATTTTTCGCATGAAGCCATAGACAGCTCCGGCTCCGAGAAGTACAAAGAGAAATGACCGCCAGACGTCCGAGGTAAATATGGATTCTCTTACGACTTCCAACTCAGCAAAAGCACTCTCGTATTGCGGTATTAAAGCAGGATCCTCAATCGCTGCAAGTCCGTCAATTTCTCTTGCTGAGAGAAATTCGTTAAATGTTCCGGGTGCGATTGCCATAAAAAAGAGCAGAAGAAGAACTCCTCCTGATACCAAAAGAAAAGGTTTGGCGTTCTTCAATATCTCTTCTCGCTCCTTATAAAGTTGTTGCAGAAATAATACGGCAAGCAAAGGCATTGCCAACTCGACAATTACGAGGATCATCGTGACCGTTCTAAAACTTCCGTATCCGGGAAAAATGTTAACAAATAACTCCGTCAGACCCAAGAAGTTTTTACCCCAACTAAGACCAATGGCCAGTATGGTTACGACCAGCAAGGCCCATTTCATTTTGTCTTTTACGTAAAACAGTGCGATTATTGCCAAGAGAAATACAAATGATCCGACATAAACCGGACCGGACGTAAACGGTTGATCTCCCCAGTATTGCCACTGCTGTTTGACGAAGGGTTTGTATTGTGGATCGGCTTCATCAATATGCTTTTTATTATCCGGATTACTTCCAATTGGTGAACTTTCACCTCCTTTATAATTTGGAACCAAAAGTGTAAACGTTTCACCTTTACCATAACTCCAATTGGTTATGTAATCGATGGACAGAGAGCCATCGGATTCGACCATCGACGCTTCACCATTTTCAGTCGTGTCTACCTGAAATTCGGCTAAATCTGATCCACCACGAATGGTGTGCTCGGCATATTCTGCTGTTCCCTGAATGTTGCCAATGTTTACAAGAACCGCAAGGGCATAAGCCAACACAAGTGCTCCCGAAATTTTCAAAAACTGCATCAGCTGCTCTTTTTTGATGTAGCGAACTAACTCTACGATCCCCAGGGCAATTAATATAAAGCCAAAATAATAAGTAATCTGCAGGTGGTTCACCTGTATTTCCATGGCCATAAATAGAGCCGAGAGAGCTATTCCGAGCAGCCATTTTTTTCGCCTATAAGAGAGTATAAAACCAGCGATTAAGAGCGGTGCAAAACCGAGCGCGAGGACTTTGGTATTATGACCTGCTTCAATAATCACAATGAAATAAGTGGAGAAACCATAGGCAATTGCACCGAATGCCGAAAACAGCGGTTTGACCTTAATGACGCAAGCCATTATGTAGAAACTCAGAAAGAATGCGAAGAGCATATTTACCGGTTGTGGAAGCCAAAAGCTAAACGCCTTTCTTAGGAAATGAACAAACTGGCTACCTTCATAGGCCATGCTAATTTGAGTAGCCGGCATTCCTGAAAACATAGAATTGGTCCAAAGTATCTGTTCTCCTCCATTTTCACGATAATCCTTGACTTCCTGAGCCATACCGGCCCAGTTTCGAACATCTCCTGCGTTCACAGAATATCCTTTGAGCCCGGGATAGAAATAAATACAGCTAATGGTAATAAAAAGAACAATGGCGCCTATATGCCATAGATTTTTCGGTTTAAGAATTTTTTCTTTAATGTCTTTAATGTTCATAGAAAATTAATTTCAGATCCAATAATTTTGGTGCAATTTACTCCTCAAATCATAAGACGTAAAAATATCATTTTTTTTGATTGGACTATTCGTCAGACTCTTCATCTATTTCCTCGAAATCGGCGAAATCCTGCCCCTTACCACCTGACTTTTCTGCGTCAGGTCGTTCCTTAATATCTGTTAAAGTCGTTTTGCCGTAATTTTTTCGAGCATCTGCGATCATTTGATCTTGTTTATCAAGCTCTTTGTTAAGTCGCCGTTCTTCATCAACGTTTCGTTTAGCTGTCATCAATTTTCCGATGAAGCGTAGTAAAATAATTACAGCCAGAATAATGAGAAGCGTTCTAAACAGGCCTGTTACGCTTAATAAAACCATGCTACTTACTCAAATATAGATTCCGTTCGCTGTAGATTTTTTGGAAATACGGATCTTTTAAATTGGCTATGAATCGAATTCCTTCACCTGTAGACTTCATTTCGGGCCCAAGTTCTTTATTCACATTCGGAAATTTGTCGAATGAAAACACGGGTACTTTGATGGCATAGCCTTCTTTCTGCGGTTTGAATTCAAAGTCAGTCACTTTCTTCTCTCTCAGCATCACTTTCGTTGCATAATTGACATAAGGTTCTTTATATGCCTTGGCAATAAACGGTACAGTTCGAGATGCCCTGGGATTCGCTTCGATCACATAAACTTTGTCATCTTTAATGGCAAACTGCACATTAATCAAGCCAACGGTTCGTAACGCCACTGCAATTTTATGTGTGATTTCTTCAATTTGTTCGATCACCATATCACCCAGGTTATACGGTGGCAGAACCGCGTAGGAATCTCCGGAGTGAATTCCTGCGGGCTCGATGTGTTGCATAATTCCAATGATATAGACATTTTCTCCATCGCAAATTGCGTCTGCTTCAGCTTCTATGGCCCCACCCAGGAAGTGATCGAGTAGAATTTGATTTTCCGGCATTTCGTGTAGAATGTCCACGACGTGGTGCTCAAGATCCTCATTATTAATAACAATTTTCATCTTCTGGCCACCGAGGACATAAGATGGACGAACTAAAAGCGGAAAACCAAGATCATCAGCCAACTCTAAGGCCTGTTCTGCGCTTTCGACCACTCCATATTTTGGAAATGGGATATCATATTCTTCCAAAAGCTTGGAAAACCGTCCTCGATCTTCTGCCAAATCAAGAGCATCATAAGATGTTCCCAGTACTTTAATATCATAACGTTCAAGCTTTTCTGCAAGTTTCAAAGCAGTCTGGCCTCCAAGCTGAACGATAACACCTAAAGGCTTTTCATGTTTGATGATATCGTAAATATGCTCCCAAAAGACCGGCTCGAAATACAGTTTATCAGCTGTATCAAAATCGGTAGAAACTGTTTCAGGATTGCAGTTGATCATGATTGTTTCGTAGCCACACTCTTTTGCTGCTATAACTCCATGCACACATGAATAGTCAAACTCTATACCCTGTCCTATCCTATTTGGTCCTGAACCAAGTACAACAATTTTTTTCTTATCAGAGACAACAGATTCATTTTCGTCTTCGAAAGTGGAATAATAATAAGGTGTCTCTGCTTCAAATTCAGCCGCACAGGTATCCACAAGTTTATAAACCCGATTTATTCCGAATTCGATTCTCTTATGATAGACTTCGGACTCCAGGCATTGTAATAAATGGGCTACTTGTCGATCTGCATATCCCTTTTGTTTTGCCTCAAACATAAGCTCCCTGGTAACATCGTCAATGCTGTACTTTTCAATCTCACGTTCGAGATTTATCAGGTCCTCGATCTGTCGTAAAAACCAATCATCAATTCGGGTCTTTTCTTTGATTGTCTTAAACGGAATCCCCAGCTTAATTGCGTCATAAACATGCCACAGCCGATCCCAACTCGGATGTTCAAGACTGCTCAGTATTTTATCCTGATCCTTGAGTTCTTTATTATCTGCTCCCAATCCATTCCGCCCTATCTCCAGAGATTGACACGCTTTTTGAAGTGCTTCCTGAAAACTTCGCCCGATTGCCATCACTTCGCCGACTGATTTCATTTGCAATCCTAATCTGTCATCCGCGCCATCGAACTTAGCAAAATTCCACCTTGGTATCTTGACGATTACATAATCGAGTGTAGGTTCAAAGAGAGCCGAAGTTGTTTTGGTGATCTGATTGCTCAGCTCGTCAAGATTGTACCCAATTGCCAACTTAGCGGCAATTTTTGCAATTGGATAGCCCGTCGCTTTTGACGCTAGCGCAGAAGACCTGGAGACGCGTGGGTTGATTTCAATTGCGATAATATTTTCATCCTTATCCGGACTGACCGCAAATTGCACATTACATCCTCCCGCAAAATTTCCAATCTTTCGCATCATGTGGATAGCCATGTCGCGCATTTTCTGGTAAGTCGTATCAGACAAGGTCATTGCCGGTGCCACGGTAATTGAATCTCCCGTGTGGATTCCCATTGGATCAAAATTCTCAATGGAACAGATGATGACAACATTGTCATTGTTATCGCGCAATAACTCCAGTTCGAATTCTTTCCAGCCCATCAGGGCCTTGTCAATCATCACCTCATGAATGGGTGATAAATGCAATCCTCTTGTTAGCAGTTTATCAAATTCTTTTTCTTCATATACGATTGCGGCGCCGGTTCCTCCCAAGGTGTAGGATGCTCGAATGCATAGAGGAAATCCAAATTCCTGCGCTATTTCTTTTCCTTCGAGGAAAGAGGTTGCTTTTTTTTGTGGGGCCATTGGAACACCAATATCCGCCATCAAATTTTTAAACTCCTCACGGTTCTCGGTGATTTCAATTGCAGCGAGATCAACTCCAATGATTCGAACATCAAACTCCTCCCACAATCCCATTTCCGAGCACTTGATGGCCAAATTTAGACCCGTCTGCCCACCCACAGTAGGCAATACGGCGTCAATTTTATGTTTTTCGAGTATTTCTCGAATAGATTCTACTTCAAGTGGCAGGAGATAAATATTGTCGGCTACGACGGAATCCGTCATGATCGTTGCCGGATTACTGTTGATCAATGTGACTTCAATTCCTTCTTCTCTTAGTGAACGGGATGCCTGAGAGCCTGCATAATCAAATTCACAAGCCTGACCGATGATAATAGGACCACTTCCGATGATAAGTACGGATTTGATACTGCTGTCCTTTGGCATAATTAAATTTAGCGATAAAAATCGCGAGCAAATTTATG
>CAZCAD010000138.1:0-7873 GCA_964496525.1 uncultured Flavobacteriales bacterium
CCGCCTCTAATGGATTCGAACCGTATAAATATGATGGAACGACATTGACTCCTCTTCTCAATATCGCCGCTGGAAGTGCTGATTCAGACCCTGAACAATTTACGCAAGTGGGATCGTTTGTTTTTTTCTCAGCAGCAACCAGTACCTATGGCAGGGAACTGTATCACTATGATGGAACGTCGACTTTCCTTGAAAAGGACATTTATATAGGTGCATCAGATTCTAATCCTTACTACATGGTTGAGTACGATAATAAGCTTGTTTTTAGTGCAGATGATGGCATCGACGGAATCGAGATTTGGTATTCCGAATGTGAATTGCAAGCCAGTTTAGGCGAAAATAAAATTGACTTAATTTCTGTTTATCCTAATCCAGTCATAGATGAATTGAACTTGTACCTGGCGAATGATGGAGAATTAGCAATCACAATTACTGACAAGTCCGGAAAAGTCGTCTACAGCAAGTCGACTGCTGAGACATTAGTAAAGATCGATATGTCTGCTTTAGCTCAAGGTGTTTATTTCGTTATTGCAACCAATAACAATGCAACGGACTTTTATAAAATTATCAAGGAGTAAAATTTATAAACAATATTAGACATTATAACAAAGGATTTGTATAGAGGTAAAAATTACTATTTTTTTGTTAGCCAAGGCATTTTTGACCTGCCTGGCCGGCAGGCAGGTAAGCGTAGCCACAGCTACGGTTTGAGAAAATAACGCAGGCTAACGGAAAAAGAGTTTTTTTGCCATGCACATTATTTGTTATAATGTCTATTAGAGGCACTCGTCTCGGTTCAACCGAGAGAGTGCCTTTTTTCTTTCCGCGTGCCGCCGTAGCTATGGCGGAGGCGATAGCCGAGGCATTTGCAAAGGATAAGTACCTTTACTCTATGAAACATAGCTTTTACCTTTTCGCTCTCATTTTGTTGATTCCTTTCATGGCTCTCTCTGTGGCCGAGGTCGGAGGACATCCGTTTACATCTGCTGATTCTAAAATCAGCATAAAAATGCCCGCTGAATTTGAAAAAGAAGTCTCAGAGCTGGATGATGGTAAGACAACTAAAGTGAGCTGCACCCTTGACGGGATATTGTATTTTTTTAGTTGGACCGAGCATATAACACCAATGACTGATCATACCGCATTGGCGACAACCTCATTGAATGCATTCAATGAAACGGTCGGTGCCACAATCACTGAACAAAAACCTTATTTTTATAAGAATCATGAAGGAGTTAGCGCTACAATGGTCGCAGAAGGGAAAGGATATTTTAATTACCGTGTTATACTAATCGGTCAGTTTCAGTTTCAATTAGTAGTCGCTTCTACCGCTGATAATATTCGAAAATCATCGAAGAAATTTTTCAAGTCATTCAAGTATAAGGGCTAATCCTCTGCTTCCTTTTTTTGATCCAGCAACCATTTAACGGCTTCATCTTCTGAACCAAATAATTTCGTTGGAATTTTACCATTTGTAACCGACAGTAGAAGATTTCCAACCATTTTACTTAAGAGGCCATCGACCAGGCAAGCGATGGCTTGAGTACATGAAATTGCCTCTTTGCTCTTGACAAATTGCCGCGCCTCTCTATCAGGACGAGGATTGGAAGTCAGATCAACAAATAGTAATTGTGGAATAGCCGCATCAAGCTCCAATCGACTTTCATATATTTTATATGCTTGAGTGCCATTAATTTCCACATAATTGGGGAACGTTAATCTTACAAATCCTTGTTGGTCCACAGAGACCTCCGACACATCTGTTTTAGTCGTCTTCATTTATACTTAAGGCTTTCTCCAAAGCATTGTCATAAATGTCTTTCAATTCATTCACAAAGCCATATTGATCGTCATCAACACAGATTTTTCCTTTGGTCACATGCCCGAGTAAGGTATAGGAAACATCCTGCTCCATCATATATTCAATAAAGTCATCTTCCTGATCTTCATTTACTCCAACAATGACTCTACTTTGAGCTTCCCCAAAAAGAAAAGCATCCTCTCTCACCTCGGCATCTGTGACGATATCGAAGCCCAGTTGATTGAACATGGCCATCTCAAGTAAGGTGATAAATAAACCTCCATCAGCACAATCATGTGCGGCATTAATGAGCTGATTCGAAATCAGGTTCTTCATCGTATCCTGTAGTTCGAATTCTTTTTCCAAATCAAAGAATGGTGCCGGCGAAGCCTCAATTCCGTGATATGAAACCAAATACTCCGAACAGGAAATATCTTCTTTCGCTTCGCCAACTAAGAAAATAAGGTCACCTTTCAATTTAAAATCCAGCGTCATGATTTTCGATTTATCCGGAACGATACCGATCATTCCAATTGTCGGAGTTGGAAAAACGGGTTCTTCCACTCCATCCAGAACTGTTTGATTATAGAAAGACACATTTCCTCCGGTGACGGGAGTTTGAAATTTCTCACATGCTACAGTCATTCCTTTGATCGCCCCAACAAACTGCCAATAGCACTCAGGCTTATACGGATTTCCAAAATTCAGACAATTCGTCACTGCAGAAGGAATCCCACCTGAGACCACAATATTTCTGGCTGCTTCTGAAACGGCGATTTGTGTACCAATTTCGGGATCTGCGTGAACATAACGTGAATTGCAATCCACCGTCATAGCCAATGCCCGATTAGATCCTTTGATATTTGAAATCGCTGCATCGGACGGAGAATTGGTCGTCATTGTTTTTGTTCCGACCATGGAATCATACTGCTCATACACCCAACGCTTGGATGCGATATTAGGATTTTCAATTAGAGAGAGAGCGACTTCTTTCAAATTTTCCGGTTCCGGAACATCGTCGATCTTAAATTTTTTATACGCTTGATAATAGGCAGGCTCTGTGTATTCTCTTTCATAAACGGGCGCCCCCCCTCCTAAGACCAACGAATCGGCCGGAACTGAAGCAACTTTCTCTCCGTGCTTATAGTAATTGATGGTTCCTCCTTTGGTAACTTCACCAATCTGAACCGCATGCAAATCCCATTTATCAAAAATATCTTCAACAATCTTCTCTTTACCTTTGTCGATGACAACGAGCATTCGCTCCTGCGATTCTGATAAAAGAATCTCCCAATCTTTCATATTGTCTTGTCGTGTAGGAACTTTACTTAAATCAATATCCATTCCGACTCCACCCGCTGCGCTCATCTCACAGGTCGAACAAGTTATTCCGGCAGCACCCATATCCTGCATTCCGACAACTGCGTCCGTCTGCCCAAGCTCAAGAGTTGCTTCCAGCAACAATTTCTCTTGAAAAGGGTCTCCGACTTGAACTGATGGCAAATCGCCTGCAGATTCTTCCGTAATATCTTTTGAGGCAAATGCTGCACCGGCTATACCATCTTTTCCGGTGGATGATCCGACGATATAAACAGGATTTCCGGGGCCCGAAGCCGTGGCTGATATCATTTTCCCTTCCAAAATTCCGGCAGAAAAGGCATTTACCAGGGGATTGGTATTATAACACTTATCGAAAAATACTTCCCCCCCGATTATTGGGACACCGAATGAATTTCCATAATCTCCAATTCCTTTTACAACTCCCTTTACCAGCCATTTGGTTCTCTCCAATCCAATTTCTCCAAATCTAAGTGAATTTAACTGTGCAATCGGTCGGGCGCCCATCGTAAAAATATCGCGGTTAATTCCACCTACTCCTGTCGCGGCTCCCTGATAAGGCTCCAAGGCCGAGGGATGATTGTGTGATTCGATTTTAAATACACATCCCAATCCATCTCCAATGTCTACCAGTCCCGCATTTTCTTCACCTGCCTTCACCAACATTTGGGGTCCGTCCTTTGGCAACGTTTTTAGCCAACGAATCGAATTCTTATACGAACAATGTTCCGACCACATGACGGAATACACTGATAACTCAGTAAAATTGGGTACTCGACCTAAGATTTCGTTTATTTTTTCGAACTCCTCGGGAAGAAGTCCAAGTTCCACAGCTTGATCTAAGGTTGCTAACTGCTGGCTTGTGTCCTGCATTTGGTTTGTGTAAAATTGAGCCTGCCTGACGCCTGCCTGACGGTAGGCAGGGCAGACAGGGATACAAAACTAAATATAATTGAGTCGGAAACGATCGAAAAGCGAGGGGAATTACTGAATTTTTTACCGGCCTCCCCAGCTTCCTATGTATATCATCAGCAATTTTAATATCGTTCATGTGAAAATAATCTGAACTTTGTTTCTTAAGGGTCTGATATAAAATAAGCTGTACAGAATTGGCGCAATTATTTTGTGTAATAATGAGGCTAAAAACGCAGGCATAGCATAGCTATGGCGAGTATTTTTAACCAGCCTGTCCGGCAGGCAGGCGAAATTAGTACGCAAAAGAACAAGTCAAAATGTATCGGTTGTTTTATATCAGACCCTAAGACTGATTTACATTTCAATTATGATGTCATTGGAAAGACTAATTTTACAGGGATTATATCACAGAGTTGCACAGAGAAAAAAGAGTAGCACTGAGAAGGTTTAATATGGTATTGAACGAAAATTGCTCAAATTGCCAATTGAAATTACACAGACGATACGAACCCTTTGTGTACTTCGTTGTGTATCTGTGATTTTCTGTGATACGAGAATTCTAAAAAATAAGAATCGCTCTTTTTATACTTTTGCAGTCAACCCATGGGATATGTAGTCCTTATCATATTAATTCTTCTATCAACCTGGATACTTCTGAGGGTCAGGGAGAAATTTAAATTGAGTTCGAGAGATCTATTAACCGGTTTCGGCCTTAAGCTCGTTTTTGCCGGGCTTTTCTATTTTATATCCGCGCATCATTATGGTAACGGACAGCTAAGCGCTGATGCCGCTAATTTTTATCGAGATGCTGGAATTGTTGCTGACTTCGGACGAGAGAACCCTATGGACTATTTTGGTTTGCTCTTTGGTTTTGGAGCTGAAGATCAGGAGCTGTTAGAGCACGGTTTATCTGAAACCCTGGTCTGGGATTACGGTGATAACGGCGATATCATCAACGACAATCGATTAATTATTCGACTTCATTCACTAATACATTTCATATCATTCGACAATGTCTTTGTCCATCTCGCCTTTATGGCCTTTATTTCTTTCCTGGGTTTACTCTTCATTTTTAGGGCACTGGAAACCTACATAGCCAACAAGCGATTGTTTTTCTACAGTATCTTGCTTTTCCCGAGTATTGCATTCTGGGGCAGTGGTTTGTCAAAAGAGGCGATTATGATCGTTGGACTGGGTCTTTATCTTTTTGCTTTTCTCAATTTATTAAAGGAAAGAGGACTTTTAAACAGTCTGCTCCTTATAGTCGCAATCCTGATTCTTCTTTTTAATAAACCCTATGTCGGTCTCATTATAATCCCAATCTCTTTCATTCTATGGATTGGCAACCGAATGGATTGGAAGAAAAAATATTTATACCTCTGCACAGTTTTTATTGTCGCCGTAGGATTGTTGTTGTCCTTCACGCCCAAAAAATATAATCTTGTCGATAAGATAAGTGGAAAACAGCAGGACCTCATAAACCTTTCAAAAGGGGGTATATTTTTTATCAATGATTCATCATTTTGCTCCTTTAAGTACAAATCCCTGGATCATTTCTCTATTGAGGACACAACGGCAATCGTTTTAGCCTCAACTGATGGGGAATACAAGCTTTTTGGACAGGATGAGTTTAAGCCATTTACCATCGAGCGCTCCGA
Source organism: uncultured Flavobacteriales bacterium (assembly GCA_964496525.1). GTDB lineage: Bacteria > Bacteroidota > Bacteroidia > Flavobacteriales_D > Crocinitomicaceae > JAKSBJ01. Next base: position 5,713 of record CAZCAD010000138.1, read on the forward strand.
AAAGCGATTTGATTTATACTTAGTTCAAGCTCCATCAAACAGCTATGTCGAAGCCACACCGGTTGCGGGGTCGGGTCTTCAACTTTTGAAGAATACCCCTTCGGCTTTGTACAACACCTTGATCAGACCCCTTCCCGGAGACGTTAAAAACCCCTTGTCGAATTTTGTAATGATTCAAAATTTTGGCTTCCTGGCATTCATCATTTTCGTGCTTTTCAGGAGAAGAAAACTTGATGATGAAGGTCGATACTTAGTTTATTTTTTATTGACAAGCGGATTGCTAATGCTTTTGCTAATTGGATGGACCACGCCAATTCTGGGTGCCATATTCAGATACAAAGTTGCGGCCGAAATAGTTATCTTGATAAGTTTGTTCATTATACTTAAGCCACTAAAAATTAACAAATGAGATATTTAATATTTGTTATACCATTTTTTTTGATCGGATGCTACCAGGGGGAAATCGCCGACCTGATTATTCATAACGCCACGATTTATTCATGCGATGAAGGCTTCAAGACTTATGAAGCTATAGCCATTCGTGATGGGAAAATTCTTCAGCTCGGGCCAAATAGGGAAATATTAAATGGCTACGATTGTGATCATATTATTGATGCAGAATTAAAGTCCGTTTATCCCGGATTTTATGATGGGCACTGCCATTTTCAGAGTTATGCAAATCAAAGAGTCAATGTTGATATGTATGGGGCCAAATCTTTTGTTGAGGTTGTGGAACGGGTTATAGCTTATGAAAAAAGCAACGATCAGCCCTTTATTACAGGCCGAGGTTGGGATCAAACGCTTTGGGAGGTTGATGACTTTCCGACCAATGACACCTTCAACATTTTATTTCCGGATAAGCCCATGATCCTTCGTAGGGTGGACGGTCATGCCGCTTTAGCAAATCAGAAGGCCCTGGATAATGCCGGAGTGACAGGAGATACGAAAATTGAAGGCGGAGAAATTCATCTTCGCAATGGGAAGCCGACAGGATTGCTATTGGATAATGCCTTTGGACTTGTTGCGCAGTTTCTTCCGACGGTCTCAAAAGAACAGCAGCTCATCAATTTGCAAGAAGCCGAATATTATTTGTTTGAGGCAGGATTAACGACAATCAATGACGCAGGAATCTCAAGCTCAGATCGTGATAATATGATCGAATGGTACAAGAATGGAGATCTGACAATTAAGAACTATGCGATGCTTTACCCTGATGATGACAATTTGAAATTTGCAAGGGACAATGGTGTTTTCAGGGCGGGGAATCTTCTTATTCGATCCTTCAAGCTTGTCGCCGATGGTGCTATGGGCTCGTGGGGAGCCTGCTTAACAGCTCCGTATTCTGACAGCACTCATTTGAGCGGATTTATGTTAAGAGATCCGCAAGTCTATAAAGAAATTGCCGAGCTGGCCCGAGAATTAGACTATCAGGTGAATACCCATTGTATCGGAGACTCAGCGAACCGAACATTGCTAAAAATTTATGCAGAAGTCATTGGAGATAAATTTGATCACCGTTGGAGAATAGAGCATGCGCAACACTTAGATCCCGCCGATTTTAAATTCTTCAGCGAAAATTCCATTGTTCCGTCCATTCAACCAACACATTGTACTTCTGATATGAGGTGGGCCGAACAGAGACTTGGCCCGGAACGAGTGAAATATGCTTATGCGTACCAATCCTTGCTCGATCAAGCAGGCAGAGTAGTATTAGGAACCGATTTCCCGATCGAGAATATCTCGCCTTTAGAGACTTTTTATGCCGCTATTAGCAGGAAGGATAAGGAAGGTAAGCCGGATGGAGGATTTTATCCGGATGAAGCATTGAGCAGAGAAGATGCTCTAAGAGGAATGACAATATGGGCAGCCTGGTCAAACTTTGAAGAGAATGAAAAAGGATCATTAGAAGCGGGCAAAGCGGCAGACTTCATCATTCTTACAAAGAATATTATGTTAATTGATGAGAAAGACATCCTGACAACTTTTGTTGAACGGACTTTTTTGGATGGGATAGAGGTGTATTATTCGGAGTAGAATTTAAGAAGCCGGGCGTGACCCCGGCAGTATTCAAACCTGCGCTTTTACAGCTAAAATATAGTAATTTCTCACTGTTTGCCATGTATTCCCATGTTTGCACATAAATTTCTAATCGTTTTGTTTT
>CAZCAD010000139.1:0-7849 GCA_964496525.1 uncultured Flavobacteriales bacterium
GTGCGCGATAAAAAGGGCCGATTTAAATAAAATGGGTTCGAACCGATATCCGAGCACTCCTGAGAAATAAGTAACTTTTAAGGGATAGTAATTGTTATAAACCATAGATAGAGCAAGAAACATGGATGCAAATTTTTCAGCACGAGCTAAAGACGTACTTTCTTTCAGCAGAGAGGAGGCCCTCCGATTAGGAAATGACTATTTGGGGGTCGAGCATATCCTATTGGGTATTTTGAGAGAAGGTGAAGGACTAGCAGTTAAGCTGCTGACAGAATTTCAGGTCGATCTTGCGGCTTTGCGTCAGGAATTGGAAAAGACCTTAAAAGAGTCTCGTGTAAAGAGTATTTCTGCCAACAATATCCCATTAGTTCGTCAAGCTGAAAAGGTTTTAAAAATAACTTATCTGGAGGCGAAGCTTTTTAAAAGTACTAAAGTAGGAACAGAACATATTTTGCTGGCGATTCTGAGAGAAGAGAATAACATTGCGACACGTATTTTGAACAAGTATGGAGTTCTTTATGAGAATGTTAAAGAGGAATTGGACGCGATGATTGAAGAATCAACCTATCCAAGAGCCGAATTTCCGGGTGGTAGTGATGAGGGAGATGAGGGCGAAATCGGTGGAGGCGGATATTCGGGCACCGGCGGAACCAAGAAATCCGGTGACGGTAAGTCCAAAACTCCGGTTCTTGACAACTTTGGAAGAGATTTAACAACGATGGCCGAACAAAATAAGCTTGATCCCATTGTTGGCCGTGTACTGGAGATCGAGCGGGTTTCACAAATACTTTCAAGAAGAAAGAAAAACAATCCAATTTTAATCGGTGAACCCGGAGTTGGTAAATCTGCAATTGCAGAAGGCCTTGCCCTGAGAATTGTTCAGAAAAAGGTCTCAAGGATTTTGTTTGGAAAGCGAATTGTGTCTCTGGATTTAGCATCCTTGGTAGCGGGAACAAAATATCGAGGGCAGTTTGAAGAGCGAATGAAAGCCGTTATGAATGAATTAGAGAAGTCTCAGAACATAATTTTGTTCATTGACGAGATTCATACGATAATAGGTGCCGGAGGGGCTTCAGGCTCTTTAGATGCTTCGAATATGTTCAAACCTGCACTCGCAAGAGGTGAAATTCAGGTAATTGGAGCAACAACCCTGGATGAGTACAGGCAGTACATCGAGAAAGACGGAGCGCTGGAAAGACGCTTCCAAAAAGTACTGGTTGAGCCGACTTCAATCATCGAAACGATAGAAATTCTGAACAATATCAAGGAGCGTTATGAGGATCACCATTCCGTAACCTACACGGACGAGGCAATTTTGGCTTGCGTAAAGTTGACCGAGCGCTATATCTCTGATCGTAATTTGCCGGACAAGGCGATTGATGCGCTTGACGAAGTAGGTTCGAGAGTGCACATTACGAACATTAATGTTCCAAAAGAAATCGTTGAGCTTGAGGCGAAAATTGAAGAGATCAAAGATCAAAAAGGAGATGTCATCAAAAGTCAGCAGTACGAAAAAGCTGCTGAGTTGAGAGATACGGAAAAGAATTTACAGGAAGATCTTGAAGATGCTCAGAAAAAATGGGAGGAAAGCACAAAGACACATCGAATAACGGTTACAGAAGACAATGTAGCTGAAGTCGTCTCGATGATGACGGGTATTCCGTTAAGGAAGGTATCTGAGTCTGACGGTGGTCGTGTTATGAATATGGGTGAAACCATAAAAGATTTAGTCATTGGTCAGGATGCAGCTATTGCCAAAGTTGTGAAGGCGATTCAGCGTAATCGAGCAGGATTAAAAGACCCGAATAAACCAATTGGATCTTTCTTCTTTCTTGGGCCGACGGGAGTTGGAAAAACTCAACTGGCGAAAATATTGGCTAAAACCATGTTCGATTCAGAAGAGTCTTTGATTCGAATTGACATGTCGGAGTATATGGAAAAATTCTCTGTTTCAAGATTAGTGGGAGCACCTCCGGGATATGTGGGATATGAAGAAGGTGGTCAATTGACCGAGAAGGTTCGTCGTAAGCCCTACTCTATCATTCTCCTTGATGAGATTGAAAAGGCACATCCGGATGTATTCAATATGCTGTTGCAAGCGTTGGATGATGGGCATATGACAGATGGATTAGGTCGTAAAATTGACTTTAAGAACACCGTTATCATAATGACTTCAAATATTGGAGTGAGACAACTTCAGGATTTTGGAACGGGAGTTGGATTCGGTGGAACCGCAGCTCAAAAGGAAGGGGCGGAGGACAATACTGAAAAAGTGATAACAAATGCCTTAAAGAAGGCATTTGCTCCGGAGTTTTTGAACAGAATTGATGACATGATCATTTTCAATACGCTGACGATGGAAGATATTCACAAAATCATTGATATCGAACTTGAACAGCTATATGGACGAATTAATGAGCTTGGATATCAAATCAAGATTGCCGCTCCTGCGAAAGATTATATCGCTGAAAAAGGTTATGATGAAAAATTTGGAGCGCGGCCATTGAAAAGAGCGATTCAAAAGTATATCGAAGATCCTCTTGCAGAACAGATTATCAACTCTTCTTTGAAGGAGGGCGATACAATTTCAATTAGCCTTGATAAGAAGAAAGAGGAAATTGTGATCAGTATCGAGGCATCAAAAACGGCTACTAAAAAATCAGCTTCCGCTAAGGCAACGTCAAATAAAAAGGATGAGGCAAAAGGAAAAGCTGATAAGGAAGCTTGATTGGAATGGATAAAATAAAAAAAAGCGAGCGATAATTGTTTGGCTTTTTTTAGTACAAAACTTTTTATTGATCACTCTAGTAGATTCGGATTTCAGCTCTTCTATTAAGCGCATCATCGCTCACGCTCACAAGCCTTGTTTCACCGTAGGCATTCACGATAAAACGACTAGTGGGAATTCCCTTTTTTGTGAAATAATTTACAACCCAATTTCCCCGATCACGAGAGAGGTTTAGGTTGTATTCATCCGATGAACGTGAATCGGCGTAGGCATTCACCTCTATCTTCAATTCAGGCTTAGACTTTAATATTTTAGCCAGCTTTGCAAGTTCCGTCAAATCTTTGCTAAGCACATTCTCACGATTGGAGCCATAATAAACCGTTACTATCTCATATTTGGTGTCAATGGTCAGGTTAAAATTCAAGGTGTCTTCAACATGATGAGCGAGTGTGTCTGACTCTTCAAATCCCAACGGCTTGAATATGAAGAACCCATTTTGACCTTTTTTCAGACTGGCGACTTTCTTTCCATATCGATCAAATATGTATAAGGTGAAATCATCCATATGCAGGTCTTCATCCGTCTCATCAACCTTAAAAAGGAGGTTGTTCTGCACGGGAAGGTTTCTAAAGCGGAAATATCCTTGCGCATCTGTCTCGACTTCTCCCAACTTAAATCCTTCTTCATTATAGGCGTAAACCGTCAAATCCTTTCCGTACACACCATCCAAGCTGTTATATTCGAAAACACCGGCAACTGTTTGGGTATTCAAGGTAAACTGATCCACTTCTTCAACAATTTTCGAGAGGTTTCCGGCTATGGTCGGATCAAGTTTGCGATAATAGAAATCGCCTCCGGGGTTTGTTTTTAGCTGGGCCACCACATTACCCGACTTATCAAAGATCAGAAGAACCAGATCCTCACTAACCTCGTCCATATTTAGCAGATAATTCCGTGACATATCCAATTTTTGAAAATCAAAGTTCCCACGCTCATCGGTAAAGCTGCTAACTATAACTTTTCCTTCTTCATCTCGAAGTTTTATTTCCAACCCAAGCGGATATTTGCCCGGAAATGCTTCGTAAATAAACTGACCGCTCAAATGTCCCGTATTGTTCTCATAGTCAATCATATCCTCCGGAATCAAGGAGAGATATCCCGACTCGATGAAGTTCAATTTCTTATAGGTAAACTCATTATTTTCATCCGTCATTAAATTAGCGATCGGATTGCCGTTTTTGTCAAAGAGCGTTAACTCAAGGTCTTTTTCAGAAATGGGCCTGATCGAATATTGCCCCGTATAATCGATGTTCTTGAATTTGAATTTACCATCAGCGTCGGTTTCAGATTCAAACAACAGCTCTCCTTCTTCTCCAAATATCATTACTTTAAGTCCGGATGCCTTTCCATCTATATTTCGATAAGTAAATTGCCCGGACAGCTCATTCTTGATCGTTACCTTTTTTTCCATTACAAGGAAATAGATGTCGTCATCTGCTTTTCCTTTAGCATCAATTCTATTCGAGGAAAAATACCCCTTTTTCATTCCAGGGAAGACGAATATTGCAAAATCATCAGCGTCGGTATTTAAGCCTTTAAGCGGTACAGGACCGTCGATTGACTCCATAGCCATCCAATAAAGGTCCAAGCCTCCCTTACCACCACTTCGATTCGACGCCAGGAAAATCGTTCCGTCCTGCACAAATGGATATAATTCGTCCTGATTAGTGTTGACAATGCCTACGTTCTTGGGAGGAGCAAATTGTCCATTCTCAAGCTCCGAATAGTAAATATCTTTTCCACCCATTCCACCACCCATGTTCGATGCAAAATACAGTCGTTTGGTCGTAGCATCATAGTGAGGATGACCAAATGAAAACTCTTTATTATTGAAATTTAATTTCCTTGGATCGCCCCAGCGTGAATCTTTTTTAACGGCCATATATATCTGTGGATACACTTTAGTTTTCCGACTTGCTTTGACTCCATTTACCTGGCTAAAAAAAATTGTGTCCCCGGATGGAGAAAGTGACATTGAACCCGTGTGATTATTCGTTTGAATTTTCTGAGATACCAATTCGATATTCCTCATTTTACTGTTTTCATTGACCTCTCCCTTAATATCCGCTTTAAAAACGTTTAGATATCCCGAATTCTCCCAGTTATTTTCCCCCAGCGTTGTTAAGTCATATTCCCTTGAAGAAGTAAAATACATTGTATTGCCTGAAACAAACGGACCAAACTCCATTGCTTTCGTATTCAGATCATTCCCGACCAAAGCTTTAGCCTCAGCCTGAAGTTCCACCTCCAGAACCTGATAGGTTTGCCCACAGAGTGACAATGGGAGGAGGATAACAATGGAATATATTAGGTTTCTCATACGAGTTTACTTCCTAAGGTTATAAGTATCTGGGCGAAACATCCTTTTTGTTATTCTTTAAGTTAAAATCAAATCCAATAAACAGTTCGTGCGATCCCTGAGCATAGGCTGCAAGTTTACCAAGCGAAACGTCAAATGCGTATCCGATTCTCATAAAGTCAGTAATATTGACATCCGTCATAAAAACAATGCTGGATATATTTGCCGGTGAAATTCTGGTTGAAATTCCAAACCAAATTTTCTTATAAAATAAAGCACTGAAATTCAAGTCAATATTCGCCGGAGCACCAACCACATACTTGAACATAATTGACGGTTTCAGTGCGATGTTCTCATTTATCCTTATCACATAACCCGAGCTAAGAAACAAATGCTGAGTCAGGTACAGCCCGGAATTTTCATCCAGGGGAGGAAGAAAAAGAGTTGTGTCAAAGGCAATCTTACCGCCGGTTAAATGATTGATCGACAGCCCAATATAGAATTTTTTCTTAAAGTAATAGGCTCCAAAATCAACTGATGGAATTATTGTCGCAGTCGGATCATTCCCGATATTAAACTGATCGCCGAGGTCCTTAAATTGGAGTTCTTTATGATTTAGTTTTACGTAATATCCTCCTCCTCTAAGCGCAAAAGTAAGTTTGCTTTTCCTAAGCTTTAGTTGGTATCCAATGGTCCCCCCAAAACTAACGCTGTTTGTTGGCCCCAATGTTTCTACGACGGTTCCAAAACCCCAAACCAAGTTCAATTTTGTTGTTGGAGCATGAAGAGCAAAAGAAGCTGTCTTTGGTGAGCCCGGGATACCGACCCATTGATACCGATACAACAGAACTGAGCTATACGAATTCCTGGAACCCGCATAGGCGGGATTAACAGCAAATGGATTAAACATATACTGACTGTACAAGGCATCCTGCTGCGCGAACGTTTGTCCGCAACATCCAAGCATTAATATTAACAGTAATTTCTTCATAATCTTATTTTTCCATCTCTCCTTTTCTCCACAGTTATCTTAATATATGAAGCCATCCCCTTGCAACATCCTCGTGATCTCCGACTGAGTCTATGCTTTCGAATATATAATAATAACTTCCTCCGGGTAATAATCCGTCAATCGTTGATCCATCAAACATATTCTCATCATTGTCATAATTTTCAATGTAGGCAACTTCAACACCGTAGCGGTTAAAAACATACAAATTGTTCTCTGGGTACTCGACAACAATATCGATTTCGAATATATCATTAATACCATCGCCATTCGGGGTAATTGTGTTATTTAATAGTTCACACTGCGGTCTGAGTTCAATTGGCACGCAAATTTGTTCAAGCAGGCAAGTGCCGACAGTATCAGAAACGATATGAAAGTTCTCGGCAGAAAATGGCATAGTCAGCTTCGCTGTTTCGCCACTTGCTATCGGGGGTGGAGTAAAACCTCCGGCACCGCAGTCACCGGCAAACCAGTTCCAGGTGTTGGCATCGCCAAGCGGAGCATCTATACTCACATCCACCATCACTCCGGGACAAGCTTCAGGGAGATCGATTATACCAACAAACTGTGGATTTGTGCACTGATAAAATTGGCGAATAACAAAGCTATTATCGTCATACACATAGATTTCCCCCCATGGTCCGAAAGCAATATCGCTGGGAATCATTCGAACCGTATCAGCATTTATTCGATCGCCGTTGTAATCAGAAGATTCTCCGACTTCCCAAAGCTTTGCACCTTCTCCAAAAAGGGTACTAAGCATCCCTGTGTTTGGATCGAAGGTTCTGATCAGTCCATTATCATGATCACAGAAATACAATAAGTTGTCAAAAGGGTTAAACTTAAGTCCGAAACAAGTACTGATCATTTTATCAATCGCCAGACCATCTCCGTCAAATCCTTCCTCATTGGTCCTTCCAACAACAACTGAGATTACAGTGTCCGTAAGATTGAATTCGATTTTGTTAATGGTATTGTTTACCGTACTATAATAAATACTCCCGTCATTATCAATTGTGAAAGCTCCTCGTGGATTAAAATAATACGGAACGCTCACAGGGGTTCCTACCGGTGGGAGATCAATTCCTGATAAGCCATCGAGATTTCCGGCTACTAAATGAATGGTTGAATCGGAAAACTTCATTTTCCTGATACATGAAAACTCCTGCCAATAAAGCTCATTATCATGCAATTCCAATCCAATGGGAGCGTAAACAGAAACCATGTCGGCGTCAAGATATCCCTTAAATCCTGCACCGCTTGTCGAGGCAGCGGTTCCGTTACCAACAATGTCACAAATCTCATCTAAGGCTAAATCTGCTTTTCTAATACGATTTCCCCATGGACCAAGAAAACCAAATTCTGCGAAGTACAATTGATCCTTATCAAACAGAAGTTCACCTCCGAATCCCATCGGATCAGCGGTAAGAGGAAACCCGCATAGACCCACGGGGTTACCCGGGGCATCAGTTCCGACCACCTTGAAATATTGATCAGTGTCCAAATCAATCCTAATAATTCGAAATTGATTATCGCCCGTCACGTTTCCCCCGGTAAAATAAAGATCCCCGGCATCATCAAATTCGATTCCTCTTCCACGACCTATGGGAGAGGTGCTGGCCGATGAACCGTCAGGACCTAAAATTAGCCCTCCGGGAACTCCGGCAACTTTCTCAGCTACCCAAAATGTTTGGGCATCGACATTTGCCGAAAATGACAAGAGAAGAATTCCGATTATCCCCGCTATGAAATT
>CAZCAD010000140.1:0-7777 GCA_964496525.1 uncultured Flavobacteriales bacterium
TGTTTTTGCGACCAGACACTAATTAAATTTTGCTGCTGCTTCCTCGAGGGAGGCTGCAATATTAAGAACTGTATTTAGTTTAGTCAGCAGTAATACCTGATTAATTTTATCCGAGATATTAACAATGTACATTTCTCCTGCTGCATTTCGGCATTTTGTAAAAATTTTAATGAGCGTGTTGATTCCTAAACTATTTAACAATCTCACTCCCCGTAAATTTATGACAAGGTTGAATTTATTTTGATTGATCAGATCATCGATAAGGACATTTAACTCCTGAAATTCGTGATCACTCAATGCCGAACCGTCCAGTATTATTTCAACGCAATTGGGATGTGATACAGTAGAAAGTTCCAGACTCATTACTCTGCTTTGACTTTTTCTCCTGCCTTTCCCGCCTGCCTGCCGTCAGGCAGGGTAGGCTTGTTCACCTTTTCGCCGTAAAAATAAAGAGAGTGTTTGTGAATCTTGACATTGAACAATTCTTCAATTGTCGATTTGATGTTCTCGATTCTTGGGTCGCAAAACTCGATTACTTCCCCCGAATCAGTGCAGATCACATGATCGTGTTGTGAGAACCCATGCGATTTTTCAAATTGTGAAATGTTGGTGCCGAATTGATGTTTGGAAACGAGGTTTGAATTCAGAAGAAGTTCCATGGTGTTATAGAGTGTGGCTCTGCTCACACGATAATTCTTTTGTTTCATCTTAACATACAAAGACTCAATATCGAAATGCCCTTTTTGATCATAGATCTCTGCTAAAATTGCAAATCTCTCCGGGGTTTTTCTGTGTCCATGTTTCTCAAGAAAATTACAGAAAATATTCTTTACGGTATCTTGTAATTGATCTTTTTCCATGCGGAACTATAGGGTAAATATAAGAAGAATTAGGCTCTTAGGGTCTGTAACGAAAGTAAGCTGCACATTTTGGCTTGTTGTTTTGTCCTTTTTCTGCGCCTGTCTGCCATGCCTTGGGCCTGCCTGACGCCTGCCTGCCGGCAAAGACAGGGTAGGTAAATCGGTAGGCTGGGTATAATGTATAATGACTATTATTTCTAAATTCTTCCGACGGATTGAACACCATCCATTTGTTCAAATTTAAGGACAAGCTTGTCAAGGTGCTCGGTATCATAAACGAAGAGCATGATTTTTCCTTCAAACACACCGTCATTGGACTCAAATGTGATGGATTTCATATTTACCTCATGTTCGGTTGAGATAATTTTGGTGATATCATTAACAATGCCAATATCATCTATTCCTCTAATGATCAATCCGGTAAGCCGAGCCTTGAGTTGATTGCTCTTCCACGTTGCTTTTATGACTCTATAGGCATAGTTAGACATTAAAGCCGTGGAATTAGGGCAATTCGTTCGATGTACTTTAATTCCTTCAGTTGCTGTAATGAAGCCGAAAACGCTGTCTCCGGGGATAGGCGAACAGCAATTGGCGAGCCTGTAGTCGAAATTCATAAAATCATCACCAATAACAATCGTATCTTTTTTACTGTCAACGCAGGAAATAATATTTTCGAGTGATGGGTTCTTTGTGGCCCTGTTAATGTGTTTTTTCTTCTTGACGAACTCCTTTTTCGCTACTTTGAGTTCACGAAGTTTCTTCAGATCAATTTTTCCTTTCGCGATTTGGTAGTAGAGTTCAGTCGCGCCGGGCATGGCATAGAATTTCTCAACTTCCCTGATATTCTCAGAAGTGAACTGGACTTTTAGTTGGTTAAAGCGTCTCTTTAAAATTTCCTTTCCGTCAGATGCAACTCTCTTCTGCTCCTCATTGAGGGCGGCTTTGATTTTGGATTTCGCACGCGCCGTTGCAACAAACTTCAACCAGTCCTCTTTTGGCTTTTGTTTTGGTGAACGAATAATTTCCACCTGATCGCCGCTTGTTAGTATATGACTCAAAGGCATCAATTTACCATTTACCTTGGCACCTATGCATGAAAGTCCAATATCCGTATGGATGTCAAATGCGAAGTCCAGGGTTGTCGAGTTCTTTGGCAATACTCTTAAATCGCCATTCGGAGTAAAAATGAATATTTCATCGCTGAATAGGTTGAGCTTAAAGTCTGAAATAAATTCTTCTGCATTTGCTTCCGGATCCTCCAATAGGTCACGTACTTCGCCAACCCAACGGTCGAAGGTCGAATCGATGTTAGAGCTTTCCTTGTATTTATAATGAGCCGCATATCCTTTTTCAGCAATTTCGTCCATTCTTTTTGACCGAATTTGCACTTCGACCCATTTGCCGGTTGGACTCATTACGGTTGTATGCAATGATTCATATCCATTGGCTTTTGGAATCGAAATCCAATCTCTCAGACGATCCGGATTTGGCTGGTAATAATCTGTGACGGCGCTGTAAATTCTCCAGGCCGAAGCTTTTTCCTCTTCAACAGGACATTCGTAGATAATACGGACGGCAAAAATGTCATAGATTTCATTGAAGGTGACATTTTTGTTTTGGATTTTCCTGAAAATAGAGGGTATACTCTTTGTTCGCATCTTCACGCTTACATCGAATCCATTTTCGTCCAGTGACTTCTTAATCGGATGGGTGAATTGCCGAATAAATCGCGTGCGTATCTCCTTTGATTTTTCAAGCTTGTTTTCAATTTGACGATAAATTTCCGGTTCTTTATACTTGAAGATAATGTCCTCGAATTCATTCTTAATCTTATTAAAACCCAGTCGGTGAGCCAGGGGAGCGTACAAAAACTCTGTCTCTGAGCAGATCTTCAATCTCTTGTCATGTGGCATCGAAGCGATTGTTCGCATGTTGTGAAGACGATCTGCGATTTTAATAAATGTCACTCTTAAATCATCGGAAATTGTTAAAATGAGTTTTCGAAAATTTTCGGCTTGAATGGAAATACTGTCGTCGAAGACCTCAGGTATTTTGGTGAGTCCATCAATAATTTTCCGAGCCTTCAGGCCAAACAAATCCTCAATATCCTGAAGACTGATGTATGTATCCTCTACGGTGTCGTGCAGCAAGGCGCAGACAATCGCCGTAGTTCCCAGCCCCATTTCTTCGGCGCAGCACCTTGCGACGGCTATGGGATGTAAAATGTATGGTTCTCCGGATTTTCTTCTCGTGCCGCCATGTGCTTCCAGCGCTACATTAAAGGCTTTTCGAATGAGTTTTGTATCCTCTTTGTCTCGGTAGTCTCGACTTGCGCGCAATAATCCTCTATAGGCGTTCAGAATGTCTGTCCTTTCCTTCTCTAATTGCTTATTTGTTTGTACGTCGATAGCCATAAATTCATTCAGTAGATGACGGTTTTGAGGAGTAAGCCATTTTCATCATAAGTCTTCCATTGACCGACAGCTTCTCCGTTTTCCCATGCACCTTCACCTTGTAAGTTACCATTTTCGTGATAATATTTCCACAATCCGTCTTGCTTTTGATTCTTCCATTTGCCTTCTTTTTCAAGGTTTCCGTTGCTAAAATAATAAGTCCAATAGCCGTTCTGAATGTTATTTTTGTACTCACCTTTACGGATCAGCCCACCATTTTCATCATATATTTCCCAGACCCCAACTTGTTCTCCTTTGGCATTAAATGAGCCGGCTTCTTTCTTCATTCCATTTTCGAAATAATAAACCCAACGACCGATTGTAATACCATTTAAATAGCTTCCTTCCCTGTCTTTTTCTCCACTCTCATGGTAGTATTCCCATTTTCCTTGTTGTAAACTGTCTTTCCATAAACCTTTTTTCCAGAGCTGTTTGTTTTTATAGTAATACTCCCATCCGCCGGCAGAACGCCCGTTTGACCAGCTTCCTTTTTCCTTGATCGATCCATCGGGATAATAATATTCCCAATCTCCTTCGGCCCGATCTTTCTTGAATCTCCCTTTAGCAGAGAGTTCCTCATCTGAATAATAGAACTGCCAAAGTCCAACCTTCAGTCCGTTCTGTCGACTACCTGATTCTTTTTTATTGCCATTCGGGTAGTAGATCGTCCATCCTCCATCCTTAACGCCTTCATTCCAAAAACCCATTTGGCTGTAATGGCCGCCGATAAAATAATAGATCCAAGTTCCGTATTGCTTGCCCTCCCAGTATTGACCTTTTCGTTCAATTTGTCCGGTTTCGTAAAAAAACTGCCAATCCCCATGTTCAAGTCCATCCTGAAACTCGCCGGTATAGCCCGGCTTTCCATCCGGGTAAAATCCTGCCCATTGGCCCTCTTTACGACCGATGATATAGCTTCCGGTTTCCATTAGTTCTCCATCCTTATGATGGCTTAGCCATTTCCCTTTCTTCTTACCTTTTTTAAAGACACCACTTTCCTGAATATCCCCATTTTCATAGTAATAGACCCATTTCCCAGCCGCCAGTGAATCCTTCATTTTACCCTCGACTTTAATATTGCCATTCGGGTAATTCTCGATAAATTTTTGCGGAAATGCGGAGTTCTCCACAATCAGGAGAAGAATTATTAATGCTATCCATCGACAGCCTAGTGTCAAGTCAAGGATAAACCTTCGGCTAATCCGGGGTATCTTTTGTGCCATCTCTGCCTTAAAAAATCGTTCCATAGCCAGGCTATGCAAAGATTTTTTGCCTTGACCTGACACAAAATCTACTTCCGCCTTAACCGTCATTTAACCTTTGACTTGACACTACTTTCATTTTGCCGGTAGAACTTTTGTTGAAACTTCTCCGAATCCAAGCCGAACATCATCTTTTTCACAATGCCCTCGCATGATGACCGTATCACCATCCTCAATAAATTTTCGTTCGCTTCCATCATTCAATTTCAGCGGTTTTGTTCCTTTCCATGAAAGTTCGAGCATTGAACCGTAGGCTTCTGCTACCGGTCCTGAAATTGTTCCTGAAGCCATCATGTCTCCACAGTGAATATCACAACCGTTAACCGTATGATGCGCCAATTGCTGATTCATATTCCAGTACATGTGTTTATAATTCGAATTGGAAACAATTGTTTCTTCAGCATTTTCGGGTTTGATTGCTACTTGCAAATTAATGTCAATGTGTTTATCACCCTTGTATTCCAGGTAGGGAAGTACTTTTGGGTCCTGAACGGGTCCGGCTATCCGAAATTGTTCCAGGGCATCCAGTGTAACAATCCATGGTGACATGGAGCAGGCAAAGCTTTTTGCTAAAAATGGTCCCAACGGGATATATTCCCATTTTTGAATGTCCCTGGCGGACCAATCGTTGAAAATACACATTCCGAAAATATAATCATCGGCTTCATCTGTAGAGATCGTCTCACCCAGAGGTTTGCCTTCAAATGTGACAAAGGCCATTTCGAGTTCGAAGTCCAGCAGTTTGCATGGCCCATAAACCGGAGGTTCCTCCTCATTCGGTCGTTGCTGGCCATTTGGCCTGCGGATAGGTGTTCCGGAAGAAACAATTGATGACGCCCTGCCATGGTACCCAACCGGAATGTGAAGCCAATTTGGCAACAGTGCATTTTCCGGATCGCGAAACATGGTTCCGACATTTGTAGCATGTTCTCGGCTGGAATAAAAATCTGTATAATCTCCAACCTTAATAGGCATGAGCATGGTAGCATCCGTCTGATTCACTAAAACCTGATCGCAATGATGCTGATTGTTCTGCAAATCGGGATAATCAGAAAGAAGGAGTTTGTAGATTCTCAGTCGCAAGTCACGACAAGCTCTTTTACCCTTATTCATCATCCCATTCAATTTTGTCGAAGCGAATTCATCTTTGTCAAAAGGTAAGTTCTCGAGGTAACCCAGAACAAATAGTGTTTGGAGATCCAGGATCTGATTGCCGATTGCAACACCTGCGCGAGGAGTGAGTCCGGAAGTTTGGAATATACCGAAAGGAAGATTTTGAATGGGAAAGTCCGATTTTTCATCTACTTCTATCCAGGATTTGTTGTTGTTGGAAATGCTTACAGCCATGAATGAATCAATTTAATACCAGCGATTATAACGACTAATTTTCTATGGAGAAATTTATCTTTATCACCTACTCTTTACTTCGACTTACGCTCAGCTCAAGTGGCGTGCAAATTGAAAATACCTCGATTAGTCGAAAAATCTTAAATTGCTCCTATTATACAAAATCAATCGTTATAATCTCTTATGATTAATTTCAACAAATTTATAGGTTTTTATAAGATAGCGGTTTGAATGAAAAGAATAAAATACGAATTGGCTTCGCAGCTTTCTTCTTCGTCATTTTGCACACACTCTTGATCTGTATCTATGCTGCTCCTGAAGGAGTGGTGCCGGTGCGGTTAAAAACTATATCATCGGCTTACGTTTACCCCATCTTTGACCAACGATGGAGTATGTTTGCTCCCTGTCCTTTGTTCGATCATGGGATTGAGTTGAAATATGTATTTGAGGATGGAGATTCCACGAAATGGATAAAACCAAACGAATCGGCTTCTAAATATCATCGTTATTTAAGAGGTTCTCATCATGGAGAGTTGATCCTGGCTGAATATAATTTATTGTTTTGGGTGACCAAAGATATTGATAGCCTCGGCTTAGCGTATGATCAAAAGGTTCCGGATGAAAAAAGAACCCAATTTTTTGGGGGCTATAGTTACTTAATGGCAAAAAGGTATGCTTATGGAAATGCGCATTATCTCTATGGCAAGGAACCCGTATATGCTCTTATGAAGTGCCACTTCTTCAATGTAAAGACTGAAGAGGGCGGATATCTTATTTTGCCTGAATTTAAATGGGGAGAATCCTCCTCCGCTAAAACTACGAAGGACAAGTGAGATCGATTGCAAAAATATTTTCGTCCGATTTCCGTCATTGGGATCGAATCGATTTCTTTCGAAAAGTCCTTTATCTCTTTTTGTTTATAAACACGCTCACCTTACTCCCAATAGCGTGGGAGATTTGGTCATACAATGGAATTACCGGAAGCCGAGGATTTTATTGGACGGGATCATATTCACTTTTAAATGTACTCAGTCATCCAAAAAATTCAAGCTGGGAATGGGTTTACATCCTTTTCATCATAGGGCAATTGACTTTTCTGGCTACAGGATTTCTTAATAAATGGCCAAGGATTTCAGCCTTATTGGTTTACTTCTTTACGGTAAATTTATTTTTGAAGGGTTCTATTATGTTCACCGGCGGAGAAGTTTTGGTTAATTTTCTTCTGTTCTATCTCATCTTCATTCAGAAACCTAAGGATGGATCGAAATACGGCTTTTTCCAAAATGTACTGAATAATACGTTTTATCGAATTATTTTGATTCAAATATGCCTCTGTTACTTTTTTTCCTTCTGGTACAAATTGTATGATGAAAATTGGATGTCGGGTGAGGCCATGATGTACATCGCCAGAATAGATCATTTTTCGTCGGCAATGATGCGGTGGCTGTTTGCAGAGAACGAAGGCCTTTCGATGATAGCAACCTATCTTACATTAATTTACCTGGGAGCCTTTCCAATATTGATCTGGTTTAAGAAATTGAAGCTTCTTGTTTTACTACTGGGTGTTTTAATTCATCTGGCCATCTCATTACTGATGGGAATATTTGCTTTCGGAATGATAATGATTCTTTGCTACTTGTTATTTGTGGAGGACAGGCATCTGGAATGGATCAGGGCGAAAGTAAAGCTGAAAAGAGGTTGATTGGATTCTGTTAAGACCGTTCCTTACTTAGCGGAATTAAGTTGTAGGACAGCTACTAGTGCTCTAAACACTAAGTTCGCATCACTATTTTCACATCGCTTTTCCCTTTCTAATTCGTTAAAATTTTCTGCAATAGCGCTGCTATTACCTCAA
>CAZCAD010000141.1:0-7773 GCA_964496525.1 uncultured Flavobacteriales bacterium
AAGCGTAGCCACAGCTACGGTTTGAGAAAATAACGCAGGCTAACGGAAAAAGAGTCTTTTTACCATGCACATTCAGTTGTTATAATGTCTATTTAAGGAATTAAGTATTCTTTTCACGCAAATGGTTTAGGATTTAGCACATTCACCCTGATCGAAGAGCGCATCGGGATTCGATCAAAAACAAATTTCAGTTCGCTTGTACATTGCTCTCTGTGAAATTTGAATTTCACGAAGAAAATTGATTATTTTTAAGGCCGAAAAAGTAGTTAAACAGAATTCGGATCATGCGGTATTTAAGTCTATCGACCATTATATTTCTGATTATTAGTTGCGACTCCGGTCCACCAAGATATCCTACCCTCAGTGGTGGATATGGTATAGGTGATAAAGATGAAAACGACCTGAAACAAGGCGAGTGGACTTTTTATTTTCCAAATGACAGCACAGAATCAAAAGGAAATTACGTGGATAATCTGGCGCAGGGGATGTGGACGTTTTGGTATGACACAGGTGTACTGGAAGAAGAAAGTGAGTGGAAAGATGGCATTGTTCACGGTGCATTTAAATACTATCATGAGAATGGCGAGCTCAAAGCTGAAGGAAAATATAACATGGATTTGAAAGATGGTGAGTGGAACTGGTTCGATGAGAATAGAAAAAAAGAAGTCAACGGACAATACAAAGATGATTGGAAACAAGGTAAATGGACCTGGTGGTTCCCGTCCGGTCAAATTCAGGAGGAATCGAATTTTCTGGACAGTCTTATGGACGGCTTATCCATAACCTACCATGAGAATGGTCAAATGCGATCAGAAGGCCCGTATAAACACGATGATCAGCTCGGCGAATGGAAGTACTGGTACAACAACGGAAATCTTGAGGATGTATCCAATTGGTATTTCGGCAAGCTTCAGGGACCGTCAGTTGGCTATTATGAGTCGGGACAAATGAAGTTTAAAGGTGCGTATTTAAACGGTAAGGAGAATGGACCATTTATTTGGTATTACGAAAATGGACAAATAGAGGTAGATGGAAACTATTCTTCCGGAAAGGAGCATGGAGAATTCATTTATTACAACGACGATGGCTCGGTTGACACCAAACTGATTTACGATATGGGAGTTCTGAAGAAATAAGAAAATGAATTAAATGAAAATAAACCTGGAATATACAAGCAAGGAAAAAGCCGTTGATCTTTACAATCAACCTTTGCTGGAACTGATTTATCAGGCCGCAGGCATTCACAGAGAATTTCACAATTCGACGGAAGTTCAAATGAGTTCATTGATTTCTATCAAAACAGGAGGTTGTCCTGAAGATTGTCGATACTGTCCTCAATCAGCGAAATATAATACCGAACTTGAGGTACAGGCGATGATGAGCGTAGATGAGGTTGTTGATCTCGCGAAAAACGCAAAAAAAAATGGATCATCACGCGTTTGTATGGGTGCTGCCTGGAGACATATCCGCGACAATAGAGACTTTGATAAGGTTGTGGAGATGGTGCAAGAAATCAACGGAATGGGCATGGAAGTCTGCGCGACTCTGGGCATGATGAACGAAGAGCAGGCACAACGATTAAAGAATGCCGGACTCTACGCTTACAATCATAATTTGGACTCATCAAAAGAATTTTACACGGATATTATTTCTACCCGAGAATATGAGGAGCGAATAAAAACCATCGGCAATGCCAGGAAAGTTGGACTATCCGTTTGCTCTGGGGGAATTATCGGAATGGGTGAATCGGTTGAAGATCGTATGGGCATGTTAATGACTTATGTACAGATGGAACAACCGCCTGAATCTATTCCAATCAATGCCCTGGTGCCCGTTGAAGGAACGCCATTGGAGGATCAAAAACCAATCCCCGTTTGGGATTTAATCAGGATGATTGCGACGAGCCGAATCATTTTCCCTCAATCAATTATCCGATTATCAGCCGGCAGAACTGAGTTGTCGAAGGAAGGACAGGCTCTTTGTTTTATGGCCGGAGCCTCGTCAATTTTTGCAGGCGATAAGTTATTGACCACTCCCAATCCTGACTTTAGTGAAGACGAAGAACTCTTCAAAATTTTAGGTTTGACTCCAAAAGAACCGTTCCAGGATGGCGATCAGCCGCAAACTTTGCTTGACGAAAAACTTGAGAAGGCAAAAGAACTCAAGGCGAAGAAAGAAGCGAAGCTCACAACCAAGAAGGAGTCGACCAGGGAATCTGAGGACTTTCAACCGCCTAAGGTAACATTGCCTAAGTGAAAATCATGACCAAAAATCTGCCCGAGGCGATATTGAAAAAACTCCAAAAAAGAAGTGAAGAAGGATCTGTACGGGAGTTGATGATTCCAAACGGCATTGATTTCTTTTCGAATGATTATTTGGGAGCTGCCGGAATAGAATTTTTATCAGAAAAGTCAAGCGGTTCAACCGGCTCACGATCATTATCGGGTAATTCGGCTTTTACCTTAGAGTTGGAAAAAGAGATCGCGGCCTTTTTTCTTCAAGACGCTGCTCTGCTTTATAATTCAGGCTATGATGCCAACCTGGGATTATTGTCCGCAGTTCCTCAACGAAACGATACGATACTCTATGACACGCTCTGCCACGCTTCAATTCGAGATGGAATTCAATTGGGCAATGCAAAGAATTTCTCTTTCAGACATAACGATATTGAGCATTTGAAAGAACGGTTGTCTTCAGCAGAAGGCACTGTTTATGTTGTTGTTGAGAGTATTTACTCAATGGACGGGGATGAAGCCCCGCTAAGAGAAATTGTTGAAACTTGCGAGAAGTATGACGCTTTCTTAATTGTGGATGAAGCACACGCCGGAGGTGTTTATGGCGAGCGAGGTAAAGGCTTGATAAGTCATTACGGTCTGGACGATTCAATCTTTGCCAAGGTGATCACTTACGGAAAGGGTTATGGGAGTCATGGCGCATTTGTGCTGGGTTCTCAAGAGTTGAGGCAATATCTTATCAACTTTTCAAGATCATTCATCTTTACAACTGCTCTTTCTCCACACGCACAAGATCGACTCGGATTTATTACACGAAAAGTCGCCGAAATGGATGCTGAGCGTGAGAAGTTACGAGATAACATTGCCCATTTCAGATGCAAAGCGATCGAGAAAGGATTGGCCATCAACCAAAGCGAATCTGCAATTCAACTGTTAATGGTTGAGGGAATTGAACGCTCTCAAAAAATCGCCGCAGCAGTGAGAGATAAAGGATTTATGGTAAAAGCTATTTTATCACCAACCGTAGCCTCCGGAGAGGAGCGGATTCGAATTTGCCTGCATTCGTTTAACACCTTTGAAGAGATTGAAAATCTCATAAGCGCGATAAAATGAGGCGGATATTTGTGTGCGGAATCGGTACTGAAGTAGGCAAAACATTTTGTTCGGCAATCCTGGTAGAAGCTTTGAAAGCGGATTATTGGAAACCTCTTCAAGCCGGAGACCTCAATGATTTGGATTCGCTTTGGGTCCGTGATTTTATCTCCAACGATGGTTCGAGGTTTCACGCTGAAACGTATTTACTGTCAGAGCCAATGTCACCGCACGCTGCCGCAAGTCTTGACGGCATTAACATTCAGCTCGATGATTTTATTGTACCCGAAACTGATAATACCTTAATTATCGAAGGTGCGGGTGGATTAATGGTTCCTTTAAACGACGGAGGTGATACAGTTCTCGATTTGATTCCCAGGGTTTCGGATGAAACAATTTTGATTTCAAGGAACTATTTGGGTTCAATAAATCATACGCTTTTAAGTATTGAAATCTTGCAGTCCAGGAACATTCCGATTAAAGGAATCATTTTCAACGGTGACCCGAATCCTGAATCTGAAAAGATCATACTTTCAGTAAGCGGCGTGAAATGTTTAGGAAAAATTCCGATGATGGATTCAGAATTGAAGGAGTTCATTAAAGAGCAGGCTAAAGTAATGCGCGAAGCTCTTACCGAATAGCCAACACCTCAATCATCTTCTCATTAAAGGAGACAGAACTTCCAACTTTTAAACCTTTTAAAGCAATACCAACAGGCGACACAGGCGATATGGCAAAATAGTCGTCATTAATTTTTCCGGCGCTGATGGAGATGTAAAAATTGCCGTTAGAAGTTTCAACCGCCGCGCCTGCTTCTACCTGCGAACAGGATTTTACAGGATCGATTTGAGCCAGAGCTTGTTTTAATTTTTTTGCTTCGGACAATTGTTTTGCATTTTTCTCGACCTCCAGTTGCATCATTGCTCTCGTGGTATCGTGTTTGTCTCCGGCAGTTGATTTGGTTTCGGAATTGGCTGCCGCCTGTGCTTCTTCAATAGCGGTTCTGGAAATGGAGATTCGTTCTTCAACATAAGTGAGGCAGGAGTTGTATAATTTCTGTTTGAGATCGGACACAGAGTAAATTTAATTTATTCAGCCAATTCGATTCTCGCACCGACCATGAATGCAACCAATTTAGCCTTTGTATCATCAGAAGCAGAAAGAAATCATGTTTTTTCGAATTACATTAATCAGTTGCCTTGCCATATTTATCGGATCCTGTTCTAAAGATTGTGTGCGCACGGAGGTGGAGAAAAATTGTACAGGAACTTATTTACGAATTTCAGAAAAGGTTTATAAAGTCTGTAATTATGAAATTTTGGATGCATACGAAGATGGAGATGAAGTAAATGCTCGCTATAAAAAAGTCAATAACTGTACTCCGGACCCTGATGTAGTAATCTGCATGATGTACTTTCCATTTGACGGAAATATAGAAGTAAGTTCGATCCACTAGCAATTTTGCAAGAGCGATTGCAGCGACATCCTCCCGATCAGATCGGGAGATACAGCGGAAAGCGCGGTGATGGCAGGAGCGAAGCGAGTGACAGCAGTTGCCCAAATCAATAGCTCAATAACCCCTAAGTTCATTTGTAAGTAAACCGACCATGCTTCCGTCTTTATAACTACGCCCAATGCTTCGATAAATTCAGCATCCGGCTGCTTATTTACGTTAAAAACGAAGGTGATTCTTCTTTATTCAGAAAACTCTTAATAAGAAAGATATAGTTACCTTTGCAGCACTTATGAGTTGGACAACAGATTTTGACAAAAAGATTGACGAGATTGGAGACGATCATTTTTCGGCTGCCGAGGATACGCCCATGCGTGCGGATGCTTTTGAAAAGTCAGACGAGGAGAAGATTGCCATAATCGAGGAAAAATTCGCTGAGATAATGCTGGCGCTTGGCCTGGACCTAAATGACGACAGTTTAAAGGGAACGCCACGCCGTATCGCGAAAATGTATGTGAAAGAGGTGTTTGCGGGATTGGATCCTGACAATTCTCCTTCTGCATCGACCTTTGACAATAAGTATGACTATTCCGAAATGCTGGTTGAAAAGGACATTACTGTTTATTCAACATGTGAACATCATTTTTTACCCATTGTAGGCAGAGCCCATGTTGCTTATTTTTCTGAGGGTAAAGTTATTGGATTATCCAAAATGAATCGGGTGGTGAATTACTTTGCGAAACGTCCGCAGGTGCAAGAAAGAATGACCATTCAAATTGTGCGTCATTTGCAAAAAGTACTGGGTACCGATAATGTGGCCTGCGTGATTGATGCCAAGCATCTTTGTGTAAACTCAAGAGGAATTAAGGACATTCAAAGCAGCACCGTTACGGCTGAATTTGGTGGTAAGTTCAAAGAAACCGCGGTTCGAGAGGAATTTCTGAATTATGTTGGTGCTAAGATTGAAGGCTGATAAAAGGCAGTCATTTCCGACATTGCGAGGGGAGCAGTCACGAATTTCTTAGTTTGATGTCCAGAGTTTGTTAAAAATCACCTGAATCTGCTTCAGAATGTTAGTTAAGAGACATTATCCTTATCCAGGAAATTGACTTGCTTTTCAACAAGAAGCCCACAGAATACCAGTTAATTACGGCCTTTCAAGCCTGGACTTCTCAATTAAGAATCCGATTAGTGCCTAAAATCGCATTTGAGTTGAGTTGCTATTTAGCCTAGACTTGTCTTATATTTTTTAACAAGAGATCAAATGAAAAATGTGAAATACATCTTTTTTTCAATCGGACTAATGTCGTTGAGCTTTAGTTCGTACAGCCAGATTAATCGTGTCTGTGTAATGGAAGAATATACAACAACGCGTTGCGGATTCTGCCCTGTAAAATCATTCGATTGTGAATCCTGGGTTGAAAATAATGAAGCAAATGCCATTTTAATGTCCAATCATGCCGGGTTCGGAGTTGACGCCATGACTAACCCGACCGTCTTAGCCTGGCAAAGTGCCTTCGGAACGTCTTTTGCTCCGGCAATTACGGTGAACAGATGGAATTACGGCACAACTCCCAATGGTGATGTTGCGGGATTGGCAGATACCGCGGTTTGGGATTCAGCGGCTTTCGTGCACATAGCCGAAATGGCACCTTTAACTCTTGGCCTCTATGGTGATTATAATTCCTCAAGCGGTTTAATAACGGGTGAGATTCATGCAAAATTTGTGGTTCCATACGGTGCGGAAGAATTGTTTGTCTCCCTGGTAGTGATGGAAGACAGCGTGCAAGGCGATTCGAGTGGAACGGATGATTATTATGACCAGGACAGCTACATCACAACCGATCCATCCTATCCCGAATTATTTGGGATAACGGGTCCAATTCCGGGCTATATCCATCGACATGTTGTAAGAGACAAAGCACTTTCTACATTCGGCGAGCCCGGTATGATTCATTTAAGTCCCACCGTTGATTCAACTTATGTGATCCCATTTACCTATACAATTCCGGCTCAATATGATCTGACGAGTGGTTTTGGGCATCCAACGGATATAGATGAAATTGAATTGGTTGCTTTCGTGAGTCGCAGTGACAGCGTAATTATTCAGGCAATTAAAGTTCATCTGTTCAATCTTCAAGCGGTTGGTTTAGACGAGGAAGATGAGTTTAACTATATCATGAAATTATTCCCAAATCCGGCTGAAGATGTTAGCCACCTGACTTTCTATTTGCACAGCGCAAATCGAGTCAGCTATGAGCTAAGAGATATTACGGGCAAATTGTTGGCTTCCAAAGATGAAGGCCTTTATTCGGCCGGAGAGCATCAAATTAATATTAGGACCGAATCTTTGGCGGAAGGAACATATATTCTCAGTCTTCAGATCGGAGATAAAAAATTAAATAAAAAACTTCTGATAGGATCAGATTAAGCAGCTCCTAATAATTTCTGAAGATCCGGAATCACTTCCGGACCTTTTTTTGATTGGAATTGGTGGGTGTTTCCCTGACAGTCGTTCCCTTCGTTCCTCAACTTCGTCCTCGCAATGCCGTTTAGTAAACAACAGTCCGCCCTGATTTACAGAGATGATAGTGCCAGAGATAGTAGGAGGCCAATGATCGATAAGGTTTCCATCCTTCGGAACGCTCAATGATATCTTCCACTTCCGTAAGCCCGGTTAACGCTCTTGCCGACTTGATAATCGCGACGTCCCCCGGTGGAAAAATATCTTTTTCCTGCAGGCAGATCATTTGGTAGATGTCGGTTGTCCAATACCCGATACCTTTAATGGAAGTCAGCGTATCACGACAAAGTTGAAATTCCATGCTACCAAGGAGTTCAAAGTTCAGCTGCCCATTTGAAACGGCCATAGAAAGCCCACGAAGGTATCCGGCCTTTTGTCTTGAGATGTGGCATTCCCGAAATTCTTCATCGCTCAATTGGAGCAGCGTGTAAGGCTCAAATGACGAGATATAGTCATTCAGTTTTTTAAAA
>CAZCAD010000142.1:0-7713 GCA_964496525.1 uncultured Flavobacteriales bacterium
GAATTTTTGGCGTTTTACATCATTCAACAATTCAAGAATTCAACAATTCAAGAATTCAACAATTAATCTCTCTTCATATCTGTCCAGGTTTGGAAGTTTGTCTCCTGTTTAGGACGATTTGGTTCGACTTCCCTTAAAGGTTCGACCTCTTTCAGTGTATCCTGACATTCCTTTGGGAGTTGCTGATAGATTTTGGTCCCCGCCGTTTTCCACTCTAACATCTCATCCGTAACTTCCTTCACAATTTTAGCGGGATTTCCTACAACAACTGATCGATCAGGAACATTCATCTTTTCGGGCACAAAGCATAGTGCACCGAGGATGCATTCTTTTCCGATTACAGCATTATCCATGATTACAGCGTTCATCCCAATGAGGCTATTGGCTCCGATCGTTCCGCCATGTATAATCGCTCCATGTCCAATGTGCGCTCCTTCTTTGAGATAAACGGTTGTTCCGGGAAACATGTGTATGGTGCAATTCTCCTGAACATTGCAGCCGTCTTCAATAATAATCTTTCCCCAATCACCTCTTAAAGCTGCAGAAGGTCCTATATAGACATCCTTTCCAATGATTACATTACCGGTAACAGTCGCCTGTGGATGTATAAAAGCACTTTCATCTATTACCGGAATCAAACCATTAAATTCAAATATCATGGCAGTTCGTTCTGTTTTTCTTTAAAGTTAAGCGATACTTTCTTAACGCCTATGTAAAAGTAGATGATGCTTATTATTATCAGAACATGGCCTGCATCCTCCTTATTAAACCAGGGATGCAAATTAATTTTTAATAGGAGGAAAAGCAGGGCTGGAACGGCCATTAAGGTTCCATAAATAAAATACCGATAGTGCTGATCCAGTCTCTTCGAATAATGATAACTCAAGAATACACCGATCAGGATCATTGAAACCGAGGTATTTATGGCTAGAGGAATGAAGGGTTTCTTTTCGTTGACCGGAAGGTCAATTGAAAGACAGACGGCGATGAATATTCCCAGGACCAGGATGTATTTCCAAAACGAAATGCTTTTGAGTAGCTGTATCTTCTTCGGATTAGGGTAAACCGATATCATTCCTTGCTCAAGAAGATAGACAGATATGGGAGCCAAAATCCACGACGGAAATTTACCGGCAACGCCCCAATAATTAAAAAATGCGTGTCCGAGTGCTCCCGTAATTCCTGCAAATCCAAAGATTACAAAGAACCATTTCCAATACATGAACAAGGGGTGGACAGAATCTATACGGTTGACCATAAATGCGAGAACGATAGAAATAATTCCCATACCGCCGTCTGTAATCAACGCCATCGGCTCCAGCAATTCCCAACCAAATAATTCAAAGGGCATCTTATCGAAATCCTGTCCAATCATAGTCTAGAGCCAAGGATTATTTCCCGTTGAATACGCCCATATCGCAGTATTTATCCATTCGCTTTATGCAGCGATCATCAGGATCCATGGGCATAAGTTTATCTAAGTTCTTGAGAATGCTCTGCTTTACACGCTTGAAGGTATCTTCTCTGAAACGGTGGGCTCCCCCCATTGGCTCTTTAATAATTTCATCAACAATTTTCAATCGTTTCATATCCTTGGAGGTCAACTTCAGGGCTTCCGCCGCCTTTTCTTTAAAGTCCCAGCTTCTCCATAAAATAGTCGAGCAATTCTCCGGAGATATCACAGAATACCATGAATTCTCCAACATAATCACCTTATCTCCTACACCAATTCCCAACGCACCTCCCGATGCTCCTTCACCTATAATTACGCAGACTATAGGAACTCTCAGGTTCATCATCTCATAGATGTTTCTTGCGATAGCCTCACCCTGTCCCCTCTCCTCGGCCTCAAGTCCCGGAAACGCTCCGGGTGTGTCGATTAATGTGACAATTGGTTTATTGAATTTCTCAGCCAGCCTAAATAAACGCAATGCTTTACGATATCCTTCAGGGTTTGACATACCAAAATTCCGGTACTGTCGCAATTTTGTATTCGTTCCTTTTTGCTGACCGACAAACAGAACCGTTTGTCCATCAATTTTGCCAAAACCACCAACCATAGCTTTATCGTCCTTGACATTTCGATCACCGTGGAGCTCGATAAAATCTCCGCCGGTCAGTGCCTCAATATGTTCAAGAGTATATGGCCGATCCGGGTGGCGAGATAATTGAACTTGCTGCCATGGAGTCAGATTCTTAAAAATCTCCTTGGTAGCCAGACTCAATTTCTTCTCTAAGTCTTTCACCATCTTGGATGTGTCCACTCCGGTATTCTGCTCGATTTCCCGAGCTTTGGCAATCTCCTCGTCAATCTTGGCGATCGGCTCCTCAAAAGGTAAGTAATTCAACATGCACGATTAATTTAAGACACCAAATTTACAAATTTTTAGGTGCCATAAGGACGACACATCTTTAATTTCAACTTATCTTCGTCAAAACGGAAAATTCATGCTTATTTTTCCAGGCAGCAAGATTAATTTGGGACTACGAATCCTGGGAAAACGAGGCGATGGTTTCCATGATATTCAGAGTACGTTTTATCCACTTTCGCTTTCGGATATTCTGGAAATCATACCATCCGACGATCTCGAATTTACCCAGAGCGGTGAAAGCATACCGGGCAATTCTGAAGACAATATAGTGATGAAAGCGCATCAATTACTATGTGAAAAGCATGACATTGGATCGGTAAAAATTCATCTACATAAGATTGTTCCTACCGGTGCCGGAATCGGAGGTGGATCGGCAAATGGATCTGCTGCCCTCAAGCTGATGAACTGCGTGTTTACGCTTGGACTTAATGCTAATGTGCTGAGGGAATATGCACTGGAGCTTGGAAGTGATTGCCCCTTTTTTATCGATAAGGTGCCTAGTAAAGTTTACGGACGTGGAGAAAAACTGGAAATATCCTTGCTTGATCTTTCGGATTATTATATCAAGCTAATCTATCCGAATCTGCATATTTCAACGGCTGAAAGCTTTACAAAAATCGAGCCGTCAAAGTCAGCAGAAATCCAAGAGGTAGATTGGTCCATGCCGCAAAGTTGGAAAGACTCCTTAACCAATGACTTTGAAAAAAGCACTTTTATCTCAAATCCCAATCTCAAAATTGTCAAGCAAAAACTCTATGATGAAGGGGCAGTTTTCGCCTCGATGAGTGGAAGCGGCTCTGGTATTTATGGCCTTTTCAAAGATAATCCCCCAAAAAGCTTTCATAACTATTTCGAGTGGATTTCTAAACTCTAGAAGAGCCAAATATTCTCGCCAAACACAAATCCTCCGGTCCTTAAATATTCTGAAATTTCGATTTGCGTTTTTTGATCTTTTGGCCAGTTGGTCAGAATCGTTTTTAATTCAGGATTTAAATTATCCAAATCAAAAAAATTCACCTTCGCTTTGTATGAAAATTGTGTGAAGTTAACAGCCCTGGATCTTAAACCCATTGCAACAAGGAAAGCTTTCTTTTCGCTTCCGATAAGCTGAACTTCCTCTCCAATTTCCAGTTCAAAATCTATGAACCAATTCGTCTTCAATTCAAAGAAAGATTCTTGTTGATATCGAAGAGAATTTCTTGAAATCCTGTTTTCATGTTCCCTCCAAAAATGTGTGACCGAATCCAACATTCTAATTTCATATCCGGCCTTTTTCCAATGGAAAAGAAGATCATAATCCTCAGGATAATTCCATTCAGCCCAATCAAATTCATTCTCAAAAAAATCGCGCTTTATCAACCAATTTGGAGAAGCAACTGTACATTCTCTATAAATATGTTTAATATGATCTTTATCGTTCAAACTGTTGAGCCAATTCTCGTATCGGAGGTAGCCTTCAGATACTTCATCTTCAGAAAAGTACCGGACTTTTCCTGTAGCAACGATTTTATCGCTTACCAATGAGATCAGCTTTTCTAACTTTCCTCTTGGCATTACATCATCCGCATCCATCCGACTAATTAAATCGCCAGATGACAATTTAAAGGCTTGGGTAAAAGCATCAATAATCCCATCACCATTGTTTTTAACCAGCCGGATTCGAGAATCATTCATGGCAAACTGTTGGATCAGTTCAAAGGAAATGTCTTTGGAATGATCATCCACCGCAATTAGTTCCCAGTCCGTGTAAGATTGTTCAATTATCGAGCTGACGCACTCTTCGAGAAAGCGTCCGGCATTTTTTACAGGCATCAAAATGGAAATCAAAGCAATAAATTGGAGTGACTAAAGCTATGGAAAAAAGGAGTAACTTTCTCGACTCTTTCAGAGAAATGGCAGAAAAACTATACTCCAAATTTGATCCTGATTTCGACTTTACAGAGACGGAATACCTCATTGTTGGTTCAGGGCTTGGAGGTTTAACCACCGCCGTATTTCTTGCAAAAGCAGGAAAAAAAGTTGTTGTTTTGGAAAGACATTATGTGCCTGGCGGCTTCTCACATACCTTCAAGCGAAAGCAGGGGTTTGAGTGGGATGTGGGAATACATTATGTAGGAGGAATGCATGAGGATTCGATGTTCAGCAGGGTTTCGGATTATTTAACCGGTGGGCGCTTGAAGTGGGAGTCCATGGGAGATATTTATGACCAGGTTCGTTTGGATGATAAGATTTATGACTTTGTGAGCGGTCAAGAAAATCTTCGGGAGCAATTTCACACCTATTTTCCGGATCATAAAGATGAAATTGATCGTTACCTGAAGCTGATAAGAAAAGTATCGAAAGGAGCTACCCGATTCTTTGTTCAAAAAGCGCTGCCACCTGCCTTAAAATGGCTGTTTGGCTGGCAAATGGCTTACACTTTTAATAAATACTCCAGGCAAACGACTTACGAAGTACTGAGTAAAATCACAGATAATCAGGACCTGATTAATCTGCTTTGTGGCCAGTGCGGTGACTATGGATTGCCTCCGAAAGAAAGTAGCTTTGGCGTTCACGCCGCAATTGTCAATCACTTTATCGATGGAGGATATTATCCTGTAGGCGGAGCAGCTCGTATTCATGAGGGAATGATTGAAGAAATAGTGAGTAATGGCGGCAAGGTTTTCGTTCGAGCCGAAGTCGAAGAAATTCTGGTGGACAAGAATAGAGTTAGAGGGGTTAAGATAAATGAGCGGGAAATATCGTGCAAGAACGTGATAAGCAATGTTGGAATTCGAACAACCTACGAGCGGCTCGTATCTAAAGAGCATTTGAGTACACGACAGCTAAGCTTTCAAAAAGTCAAGCCATCTCACGCACATTTCTGTCTTTATGTCGGACTTGATAAAAGTGATGCACAACTGAAATTGCCGCGCCACAATGTATGGTATTATGATGGCGATGATATGGATTCAGTCTTAAAAAAGATCCTAAGTCGGGAAGAAAAAGAATTGCGCTTCGCTTATATATCATTTCCTTCTGCTAAAGACCCAAATTGGGTTGAAAATCATGGAGAAACTGCTACGCTGCAAGCTGTTGGAATTTCAAGTATGGAATGGTTTAAAGAATTTGAGCAAACTGAATGGATGGATAGAGGCAAGGCTTATGAGGAGATCAAAATGGACTTTGAAAATAAGATGCTCGCCATACTTTATAAGCTATTTCCTCAACTGGAGACGGCCGTTGCCGTAACTGAAGTATCTTCTCCCCTTTCAACGCGACATTTCACAAATCACCTTTCAGGAGAAATTTACGGTTTGGCCCACAGCCCTGAACGTTATTCATTAAAGTGTCTTGAACCCAAATCCGGAATCAAAGGACTTTATATGTGTGGTCAGGATATCACGACGGTCGGATTTGGAGGTGCTGTTGCATCGGGTCTTGTCTGTGCTACACATTTGCTGAAGTTTGGAATGTATCGACAATTCAGGAGCATGGGTCGCGAGAAACCCTCAACCAAATAATTAAAGGTACAGTTTCAAATCTTGAATAACTGAGCTACCTTTAATCAGGGATGATAAAGCAACTGTTTTTATTTCTATCACTAATATTTCTTCTTAGTAACCTAAGTTGCAATTCTGTTATACGCAGAAATAAAGATGGTACCATAAGGGGGGCAAAGCTCAATTTAAGTCATAATCGCTTAACCGAAATTCCGGATTACGTATTCAAAACAAATGAGATCAGGGTTTTAAATCTGCATCACAATAAGCTGACTGAATTGCCTGGAGAAATTGGCTTGTTGACTAATCTTGAGCGTCTGGTCATCAGTCGAAACAAACTAACTTCGCTTCCGCCTGAAATTGGAAAACTGAAGAAGCTGAAATCGCTGTCCATAAAGGCAAATAAGCTGACTGAACTCCCTCCGGAGATCGGAGACCTTGAGAATTTAGAAGAACTGAGAATAGGATTTAACCAACTCAAGGCATTGCCCCCTGAAATTTGTAAACTGAAGAAACTATCGCATATTTATCTGGAATATAACCAACTTAAATCTTTACCTGAAAATATTGGTGAGATGACCGGATTAGTTCAACTCAACATCGGAAGAAACTTTCTTGATTCGCTCCCCACTTCATTTTATACACTTAGCAAACTAAACATTCTTGACTTATCTAACTCTGGTCCGACCCTGAACATTGCTTATGAGATTTGCGCAATGCGGAATATTGAAACACTCTACATGGATAGAGCAACTTTAGAATTTGCACCAAGATGCCTGCAAATAAGGGCAAATTCAAATAATCGATTCACGATTATTTTAAAATAGACATTATAAAGTTTATTTCTCTTTTTTCTTCAGCATTGGAACAAATCTAAATAGGCCACGTTCTTGCTTCGTCACTTCTCCGTCGGCACTTTTAGTTATCAATAACATTTCCTGTTTGCTCCCTGCGCCCACCGGAATAACCATCCGACCGTTGGGTGCCAATTGTTCAAGTAAATCATCCGGAACGCCCGGCGCACCGCAGGTAACAAGAATTTTATCAAACGGCTGAAACGATGGCCATCCTGCATATCCATCTCCATACTTTAGCTTGGGTGAATATCCAAGTTTCCGTATAATCTGTGACGACTTCAGATGCAACTCTCGCTGTCTCTCAATTGAATATACTTTGGCTCCCAACTCACATAAAATACAGGTCTGAAAACCCGAACCTGTTCCAATTTCCAAGACCTTTTCTCCCTTTTTTAGCTGTAGCATTTCGGTTTGAAAAGCTACGGTGTACGGCTGTGAAATTGTCTGACCGGCACCAATTCGAAAGGCCGTATTCGAATAAGCCTGTTCAATAAAAACACCGTCAAGAAAAAAGTGTCTTGGGATATCTTCCATGGCTCTCAATACTGCCTTATCCCTTACTCCGCCTTCCCTAATTTCGGAAACCAATTTTTTTCTTAAGCCTTTATGTTTATACGAGTCAAGCATTCAACGCTAAATTAGTCAGGAAAAGACCCGCCACCTAATTGGATGAGACGAAAATAATTAACAGCCAATTCTTAGTATGTACTACCTAAACCTATTTAGTCTCTGGTCGGAAACTGTCAATTTTCATGAAAAGAGTTATTTTTGACAGCCCTGACTTCGAAATTTATGTAAGGGTTAAAAGGGTTTTTGGGTTCCACACAAATGTATTTCAACCTATTTCAGGCAAGGTCAAAGGTCAAAGGTCAAATGACTAATAACCAAGAGCTAACATCTGGCGTTCAGCTTCCAACATCCCAAATCACCAATCACCAATCACTTTTTTAACCAAACAATGTTTTAGCCTGCTGAGTAGTAACAACTTTTCTAATTTTGTAT